>NZ_JBEXOS010000040.1:0-71545 GCF_040611655.1 Streptomyces sp. NPDC006552 | reverse complement strand
GCGCTCGCCGACTCCCTGGGCGCGGCGGTGGGTGCCTCGCGCGCCGCGGTGGACGCGGGCTGGTACCCGCACTCCAACCAGGTCGGCCAGACCGGCAAGGCCGTCTCGCCGCAGCTGTACATCGCCAACGGCATCTCCGGCGCGATCCAGCACCGGGCGGGTATGCAGACCTCGAAGACGATCGTCGCGGTCAACAAGGACGCCGAGGCCCCGATCTTCGACCTCGTCGACTACGGCGTCGTCGGTGACCTCTTCGACGTCGTCCCCCAGCTCACCGACGAGGTCAAGACCCGCAAGGGCTGACCTCACCGGGCAGGTCAGGCCGGTTCACGGGGCCGTGTGGCGTTCATCGCCGCGCGGCCCCGTCCGCGTACCGGGACCATGCGAGGGGACCATTGACGCCGGTCACGCCGCCGGATAACTTCGCTATACGGATTGTTGATTCCGTGAAGCGGAAAACAGTGAGCGTATGGAGGGTGTAGGGATGGGTCAGCAGGAGAAGGTGTCGACGAGCCTCGCGGGCGCGGTCAGCGAGGGCATCAGCGCCTCACTCGCCCCGGTCGACGCGGAGCTGGGCCGCCGCTACCCCGGAGACCCAGGAACCCGGCAGCCGGTCCACACGGTCTACGTCCCCGGCGACGCCTTCGACGCGGGCACCGTCCGCTCCTGGGGGGACCAGGCCCTCGCGCAGCTCGACGAGCACGCCCCGGACGCGGCCTCCTTCGCCGCGGTGCTCGGCCTTGGCGACGAACTCGCCGAGCCGGTCTACCACCGCGTACGCGCGAAGCTGGAGGCCGAGCCCGTCGAGGACCTGCGCGTCGACTTCGAGGACGGCTACCGGCCCGCGTCCTCGGCGGACGAGGACGAGACGGCCGCGCGCGCGGCGCGCGTGATCGCCGAGGCGTACGCGCAGGGGACCGCGGCCCCGTACATGGGCATCCGCATGAAGTGCATGGAGGCCCCGGTCCGCGACCGCGGCATCCGCACCCTGGACATCTTCCTCACCGGCCTCATGGAGCACGGCGGCCTGCCCGGCGGGCTCGTGCTGACGCTGCCGAAGGTCACGTACCCGGAGCAGGTCACGGCGATGGTCCGGCTCCTGGAGGCGTTCGAGAAGAGCCACGGGCTCGACGCGGGGCGGCTCGGGTTCGAGATCCAGATCGAGACCAGCCAGTCCATCCTCGCCGCCGACGGCACCGCCGCGGTGGCCCGGATGATCGACGCCGCCGAGGGCCGCGCCACCGGCCTGCACTACGGCACCTTCGACTACAGCGCCTGCCTCGGCGTCTCCGCCGCCTACCAGGCCAGCGACCACCCGGCCGCCGACCACGCGAAGGCCGTCATGCAGGTCGCCGCCGCCGGCACGGGGGTACGCGTCTCCGACGGCTCGACGAACGTGCTGCCCGTCGGGCCGACCGCCAAGGTCCACGACGCCTGGCGCCTGCACTACGGCCTCACGCGCCGCGCCCTCGCCCGCGCCTACTACCAGGGCTGGGACATGCACCCGGGCCACATCCCGACGCGCTACGCCGCCGTCTTCGCCTTCTACCGCGAGGGGTTCGAGCAGGCCGCGGCCCGGCTCGCTGCCTACGCCCACCAGACCGCCGGCGACATCGCCGACGAGCCCGCGACGGCCAAGGCGCTCGCCGGGTACCTGCTGCGCGGCCTGGACTGCGGCGCGCTCGACGTGGCCGAGGTGGCCCGCCTCAGCGGCCTCACCCGGGCCGACCTGGAGGGGTACGCGGGACCGCGCCGCGGCGACCTGACGGTCACCGCCGGCTAAGACTTGTCCGGTCGATGAGAGCTGCTGCGGTCGCCGTTCCGAGGAAGACGTGGCCGCGCTTGTCGTAGCGGGTCGCCGCAGGCCGGTGCTGCTTCAGTCGGTTGATGGCCCGTTCCGCGGTGTTGCGCTTCTTGTACCGCTCTTCGGCGAAGCCGGGCGGCCGCATCGTGTCCGCGATCGCCCGCCGCCGGCGCCGGGCTGGGCACCTACCGCTGGTCGTGGAGAGATATTTTGCCTGGTTGCACGGCTTTCGACGACTGCGGAGGCGTCTGAGACGCAACCGTCCGGCCGGCCCCGTGCGGAGCGGGCCGGCCGGACGGTTCGTTCGCCTCGGAGGATCGGCGGTCCACTGGGCGCGACGGTCAATCCTCCTGAACTTCCGTCAACGCCAATCGACTGGAATTTCAGAGATCTGGCGAAGAACGGTCCAGCCCGCCGGGCGCAATTCCGGGTTGACCCACTGTGCCCCGTTCGCGATCCAGTAACCGCGACTTGTCCGAATGAGCGTCATGGAGTTCCAGTCGCCTGGGCGCCCCAGATCATCGACGCCGGACTCGCTACCGCAGCAAGGGCAGGTAACCCCCGTAGGCTCACCGTTCGACCAGAAGATTTCGCCAAGGAAGCCGCACACCCGGCAGATGGATTCCTCACCGTCAAGCGCTCCGCATGATTCCTGCAAAGCAGCGCGTTGCGCCCTGTCCACCGTCGGAGGGGAAGGGCTGCGCCACTCGCTCGGAATATTTCTCATCTGCCTCAGCAGATCCCAGTCTGCCGGGCGCTGAGAGGGCGTGCTCCACTCCGCGCCCTGACCTACCCACCAGCCACGGAAATCGTGCAGACCTCGCACGCCTTCCCAGGAGCCGGGGACTGCACCGAGATCGCCGATGCCGGACTCGCTCCCGCAGCAGTCGCAGATGGCGTACGTGGGGCTTCCGTCTTCCCAGAATCGATCCTGGTCGAAACCGCACATACGACAGAAGTCCTCGGCCGCCACGGCGAACGGTGCGGGCCCGGTCTCATCGGTCATCAGCGCTCCGCTCCCTGTGCCTTCAGGTAATCCTCCAACGTCGGATACTGCGATGGATTATACCCGCGCGGGTTGCTCGCGCTCTTGGCTGCCGGCCGATTCATACTCATCGGGAGCCCGTCCTTCGTGAAGGCCGTGAGCGTGTTGCTTCCCTTCTCATAAACGACGTAGTTGCCGTTGGGTCTGTCCCAGACGCGAAACCCTTGTGGGGGCTGCGGAAGGTCCGCGGCCGAGCGGTACCTGTGCGCCATCTCCACATATTGCGTAGCGCTCGACAATTCAGGGAACTCAGCCTTGTGGCTCAGCCAGTGTTTGGCAGCGTTCTGCGCGTTGGTGTACCCCTTCCGAGGAGGCCCGGCGGCCCAGATGTGCGGGATCTTGCCGTTGGCACGCATGGACTTCGCGAATGCCTCGACCGCAGAGAAGCCCTTCTTTCCCCACTTTGTGCCGGTTGCGCCCCACCCAAGGATCGGAATGGCGGCCGCACACGAGAGGCTGGAGTTGAGGGCGTCTCCTTCTGCCCCGTACCAGCCGCAGTTGAGCAGGTCGAAGGCCTCGCCGAAGCCCGGCACCATACCGGCTCCGTCGAGAAGACTGTGGCCGATGGTCGCCAGGTCCCACCAGTCGGTGTCCTCGTCAGCGGCGGCATCGGCGAACTGCTGCTCCAACTTCTGAAGAACTGCCTGATTCTGCTTGAGTTCGTCGTTCTTCAGGTCCGCCAGCGTTTCCTGCCACTTCTTCTCCGCGGCGGCGGACATGGCGTCATTCATGGCGTCCCGGGCCGCGTCGGCGTCCTTGCCGGCTGCCTCGGCGTCGGCACGGGCTGCGTCGGCTGCGGCCCAGGCGTCGTTGGCCGAGACGTGTGCGGCGCTCGCGGACGCATCAGCCTGGGCAGCTGAGTGGTCGGCATCCCGCGCAGCGGCGTGGGCCCGCGCTTCGGCGTCGCGGGCCTTCCTCGCGGAGTTCGCCGCGTCAGCCGCGGACTTCTCGGCCGCGTCGGCCGATGCATCGGCCTGCGTTGCGTATGCGTCCGCTTCGACGGCGGAGTCATGTGCCGCCTTGGCGTACTTTGCCGCATCGTCGGCCGCGTCGGCCGCGTCCGCTGCGGCCTTGCCCGCCTCCGCGGCGTTCTTCTGCGCGGTGGCAGCGACTCCCGACGCGCTGGCGATCAATCCTTCGACACGTGCCACATGAGTGGCAGTGAGAAGGTCTTTCCGCTGAGCCTTGAACTGGCCCGACTCGATGAAGGCGTGCAGAACCTGCGGCGGCCCCTCCAGAGCGACTCGCGCGGCGGATGCAACTTCAGGGCCGCCGGAACTCTGCAACTGGGTGGCAGCGACGCGCTCGTCGTTGGTGCGTTGTGCATAGAAATCTGCGGTGATGAACGAGCGCAGCTTGTCGATCGACCCGTCGTTCAGTGCCGTCTGTCCGGCCTTCTTGACCCCGGGGCCCGCGTCGTTCATCAGCTGGGTGACTTGTACGCGGTAGTCGTTGGCCGCGGCCTGGTGCTGTCCTGCGTTCAGGAAGTCAGCAACCTGTTGGTCGTTGCCGGCGAGTGCCTTCTCGGCCGCGGTGCGCACGTCGGCTGATGTGGAGTCCCAGGCGAGGCGCTCGGTGCGGGAGCGATTGTCGAGACCGAGGGCCTTGTCGCGGCCCGTTCGGACGTAGGCGACGACATCCTCGTCGGATCCGGCCAGGGCGACTTCCGCAGCCGTGGCGCTCCACGGGCCCCGCGTCTTGAGAGTGTTCAGCGCGACCTTACGCGCCTTGGGCGCGGCCGCCGAGACACCGGCGCCGGGCTCGGCAACCTCGGCGGACAGTTTCTGGGCCTCGTCGTCCAGCGCTTTGTTGTCCTTCGCTGCCTGGTCCACGGCGCTCTGATGCTCGTCATCGAGTTCCTTCAGGGAGCGGGCCTGCTCGATGGCACCTGCGGTACGGGCGCCCAGTTCCTCCTTCTCGATGTCCCGCGCGAGTGTGAAGGTGGCCTTCGCCTGGTCGACCGCGGCCGAGGCCGCGTCGGCGGCGTCCTTGGCCGCAGCAGCGTGCTTGGCAGAGTCGGCTGCAGCGTGGGCCGCGTCAGAGGCGTGGTCGGCCGCCGCGTTCGCTGCCTTGGCCGCGTTCTCTGCATGAGTGGCGGCTCCGTTGGCCGCGTCACGTGCCTGCGCTGCCGCCTTCGCCGCCTTGCGAGCGAGACCTTCCGCCTTGTTGGCGGCTGCCGTCGCCTGAGCGGCGTGACGGTGCGCTTCTGCCGCGGCGGCGCGTGCGCGAGCGGCCTGATCGTCGGCCACACCGGCCTGCGAGCTGGCGTTCGCTGCCGCGGAGGCTGCGGCGTCGGCGTTGACGCCGGCGCTCGCGGCGCTCTTGGCCGCATCGGCCGCGGCGAATGCCGCGTCATAGGCATGGCCGGCAGCGGTGGCGGCGGTGCGGGCCCCCTTGGCTGCGGCCGAGGCCTTCTCCGCGGCCTTGCGAGCGTCGGCCGCCTTGGAGTGGTCCGCTGCGGCTGCGGCGGCTGCGCTGTTGGCATTGGCGGCGGCTTGGGCAGCCGCGGAGGCGGCGGACGCAGCCTGTGCGGCTGCGTTGGAGGCCACCCGCGCGGAAGTCGTCGCGGCGTTGGCGGCGTCGACGGCTTGCTGCGCCGCTCGGGCGGCGCCCCGGGCTGCGTCTGCGGCGCGACCGGCAGCATTGGACGCCTTGGTGGCATCGTCCTTGGCGGCCGCGGTCTCAGCTGCCGCCTTCTCTGCTGCCTTCTTGGCGAGGGCGGTTGCTTCGATGGCGCGGGCGGATGCGTCCTTGGCCTTCTCGGTCTCGGCCGCCGCCTGGCGGCCGGCCTCGGTGGCCTGAGTCGCCAGGTCTTCGACGGTGGCCTGCTCCTGATCGCGTGCGCGTGCGATGTGCTGGCCCACCTCCAGGAACTCGCGAACGTCCTGGATGTCTCCGTTCAGGGCGGCTCGTGCGGCGTCCCTCGTGGCAGGGCCGCCGGTGCTCATTATCTGAACGACCTGGACGCGGGCGTCATTGTCGGCCGCCGTGTACTGGCCCTGGTCGAGAAACGTGCGGACGTCGGTGATGGAGCCGTCGAGCGCCTTCTGACCGGACTCCTTGACCTGGCGACCGGACGCGGCGGAGATGACCTGTGCGACCTCGACTCGCTGGTCCTGCTCGAGTGGAGTCTGCCAGCCGTCCGTCAAGAAGGTCCGAAGGTCAGCGGGGGTGCCGTCGAGGGCCTTCTGCGCCGCAGCCCTCACTCCGCGGCCGCCCAGCGAGAGGATCTGTACAGCTGAGACCCGGTCGTCGCTGAGTTGCGCGACGTCCGCTTCTGTCTCGAGGAACTTCTTGACGTCGTCGTCCGAGCCGAGCAGTGCGGCTTCGGCAGCCGCCTTGACCCCGGGGCCCCCGCTCTCCCACCGTTCGAGGACTTTGCCTCGGTCCGTTGCCGGTATGTATTCGGCCGGGGAGGCGTCGTCGCCCAGGTCATCGTCATCGGCGAGCGCCGAGGTAGTGCCCAGCATGCCCATTGAGAGGGCCAGGAGCAGAGCAAGGCAGATCGTGCGTAGCAACGCCGCCCGCCTGCTCATCGTCCGAGCAAGACCGGTGGCTGTCACTGGCCCGCTCATGTTTCTGAGTCTTCGACTCACGGGTTCTCCCCAATTAAGCACCAGCAACTCAATTGCCAGTACACGGACTTCGGCCGACAGATCATACTTGTGAGTCAGGTGTGGGGTACATGTGGACGGTCTGTGAGCGCGTGATAAATTGCGAACTCGACGCGCCGTGCTTGTCGGTGACGCGGAGCTTGCTGAGCTGGGCTCATCCGGGGGGCCGGGAGTTTCTGAAGCATTCACAGCACCGCCACACCCATCGGTGCGGCATGCCCAATTCACATCGCGGCGAGCCCAGCAGAGACACCTGCGCCGGCCCGGCGCGCCTCATTCAAAGGGACTCCTTCATGTCTCGAGTTCGCAAGGCGCTGGTCGCAGGCGCCGTCGCCGCAGTCTGTCTCGCAGGCGTCTCGACCTTGGCCTTTGCCGACAGCGGCACCTCGCCCCTCGCTTCCACCCGAGCAGCGGGTGACACTCCCCCGCTCACCGTGGAGGACTACCAGCACCCTGGCGCCGGCCAGATCCTGCAGGACACGGGCATGACCCTGAAGAAGGGCGACGGGCATATCTTCTACGCCCCGTGCGACAACTCGCCGGAGCAGATCCGGGTGTGGACGCGCCTCAATGACAAGGATGGTCGGTACTGCTTCACCAGTACCGCAAAGACGGGGTTCCTCACCCTGGAGGTTCCCGAGGTCTACGGTATAGAGACGGCCGCCCGGGCAGTTCATGCGGAACTCACCGCGGACGGAAAGTCGCAGGAAGTCGACGTCGCCAAGGGCGAGTTCAAGGGTGTTGGTGAGGGCACGAGCGGCGCCCCGACCGTTCTGCTCGAGATTCAGGTCACCGGCTGACAGCCCTCGAAGCACGCATAGGTCTCAGCAGCAGCGCCAGCGCCGCTACGCCGAAGACCACACGCACATCGATGTGGGCCGGGCTTGCTCAGAGCCATGACGCGCTCTCTGCATCTGCGCGTTGCATTGCACTGCCCGGCAGACCTCCGGGACCCGAGCCCGCGCGCCAAACCCTTCACACCTGATCGGACACCACTCCGTGCCCAGTAACTCCCGCCGAGCAGCGCTGATCTGTCTGCTCACTGCCCCGCTCGCGATCGGGGCTTTCAGTGCTCTGCCCGCTTCGGCCGTCACCGGTGGCGCGGCCGCAGACCAGACGGCTGCCTTCACGACTCGCATCGACATAGGCGACCATGACCGGACCTGCTCCGGCGCCCTGGTCGCCTCCCAGTGGGTCGTCACGTCCGCTTCCTGTTTCGCCGGCACCTCCACGCTGGTGGGTGGTGTGCCGGCCAAGGCGACGAAGGCCACCATCGGACGCACCGACCTCACCTCCGGTGCCGGCCAGGTTCGCACCGTGGTCGGTCTCGTTCCGCGTACCGACCGTGACCTGACGCTCGCCCGCCTGGACAAGCCGGTCACCGGCATCGCCCCGGTCTCCATTGCCGGCCAGGCCCCGGCCGCCGGTACCACCGTGACCGCGGCCGGCTACGGGCGTACCAAGACCGAATGGTCGCCGCTGAAGCTGCACACCGGCGCCTTCACCGTCGGCGCCACCAGCAGCACTGACCTGCAGCTGGCCGGTAAGGACGGGGCCACGCTGTGCGCCGGTGACACCGGCGGCCCCCAGTTCGCCGCCGGCGGCAGCAACGTCGAACTGGTCGGTATCACCTCCCGGTCCTGGCAGGGCGGCTGCTTCGGCGCCGACCCGGCGGAGACGCGTACCGACGCCATCGGGGTACGCGTGGACGACCTGAAGTCCTGGATCGACACCACGGTGGGCGCCACTGAGATAACCGACTTCAACGGCGACGGCGTCGAGGACATCGCGGTCGCCGACGCCAAGGCGGCCGTCGGCGGCGATGCCGGGGCCGGTCTCCTGCGGATCGTGTACGGCGGCGGCAAGGGCACCGCCCAGATCGACCAGGACCTGGACTGGGTGTCCGGCGGCGCCGAGGCGGGTGACGGTTTCGCCACCGCGATCGACACCGTCGACTACAACCAGGACGGCTACACCGACCTGGTTGTCTCCACTCCCGGCGAGGATGTCGACGGCGCCGCCGACGCGGGCATGGTCGACATCCTCCTCGGTGCCCGGGGCGGCCTGGGTACCGGTGCGGTGAAGGCCGAGCACCTGGAGCAGGGCGCGGGCACCGGCGCCATCCTCTCCTCGGTCTCCGAGGCCGGTGACCGCATGGGCCAGTCCCTCGCCGCCGGCACCACCGCCGCGGGCCGCCCGTGGATGGTCATCGGCGTACCCGGCGAGTCTGTCGGCACCGAGAAGGAAGGCGGCATGGCCTTCTACGTCTACGACGACACCAGCCGCACCCTCCACCAGGACCTGCCCGCAGGCGTGCCGGGCGCGGTCGAGGCCGGCGACAGGTTCGGCGCCGCCGTCACCGGCGACGAGAACTACTTCGCCATCGGTGCACCCGGCGAGGCGGTCGACACCGCCACCGACTCCGGAACCGTCGCCCTGTTCAGCCACACCCTGGACGCCGACGGCCGGCCCACCAGCATCGGCGGGATGGACCAGGACAACAGCGCCATCGTCGGGTCCGCGGAGAAGGGTGACGAGTTCGGCGCCGCCCTGGCCATGAGCTCCTACCGCACCACCGCCACCGCCGCCGCCAACACGTCGATTCTGGCCATCGGTTCGCCGGGTGAGACCACCACCTCCGGCGGCAAGGACCGGGCCGATGCCGGACGCGTCGTCCTGGTACGTATCAACGCCGACAAGACCTGGAGCTACCTGCGCGAACTGCGCCAGGGCGAGGCCGACGACAGCGTGAGCGGTACCTCCGAGGCCGGTGACCGCATGGGCGAGAACCTGAGCACCGTCAACACCGCCCCGCGCAAGGCCGCCACCGCCGCCACCCTCCTCGTCGCCGTCGGTACCCCCGGCGAGGCCATCGGCACCGAGGCCGAGGCCGGTGCGATCCACGTCTTCGGCATGATCGGCGCAGCCGGTGACAACGACGTGTGGATCCAGACCGGTGACAGCGCGGGCGTGCCCGGCACCCCGAAGACCGGCCAACGGCTCGGCGAGAGCGTCCACTTCACCGGCACCCACCTCTATGCCGGCATGCCCTACGGGCCCAGCCCCTACGGCGCCCTGCACGCCCTGCCCCTCGGCAACGTCCTTCCTGGTGGCACCAGCGGAACGGTGACCATCTACCAGCCCGGCACCGGCGGCCTGCCCGCCACCGGCACCACGTTCGGCTCCGCCGCGCGCTGAGCGCGCACGGCCGGTCGGCCACCACGGACTGGGTGGCCGACCAGCCGGTTGCAGGCCCCCGCGGCTCTCTCGCGGGGGCCTGCGGTTACTTTCTGTCCCCAGTGTGGAGTTCTGCCGGCACCGCCTCCAACCGGTGCGGTTCGAAGCGGTGCCGGCGTTGGCATCCGTATCGCGTCGGGGGGCTGCCGACATGGTTTCTCGCGGCCCGCCTCCCGCTCACCTCGCCAGACAGCCCTGCGTGTCAGGCAGGTTGGATGAGGCCGGACTTGCCATAGATGCTCGCTCTGCGCGTTCCTGCGTCGCCCGACGCGAAGCCCATGCCCAGTTCGAAGACGTCCGGGCGGGCAGGGTCAGGGATCCGGACGCCGAGGCCCTCGGGCTCGCGGAAGGTCAAAGTGTAGGCAGCTGTGGTGTGCAGGGGATTGACGTTCTTGTCGAAGGGCGCGGGCGGGGCGGGGTCGAAGGCACCGGTGGCGAGATTCACCGCGGAGAGGAACGTGTTGCCGACGCCCGGCTCGGAGATCACCGTGTCCTGGTCGTTGATCGTCTGTGTCGAGCCGTAGCTGTTGCCGTGCAGCATGTAGAGGTAACGGCCCACGACGGCGTAGCCCTGGAGGTAGGGGCTCCCATAGGTGGTCAGGGGCCAGCCGGAGAGGGCGGTCAGGGAGGGCTGGCTGAGGGTCGCCAGTGGCTCGCTCCAGATTCCCAGCCGGGCCAGGTCCAGGTCGTGGATCTGGAACTTGAAGACGTTGTCCGTGTCCCGGTAGCGGAGGGCGAGGCGGCCGTAGACCGGGTCGATGGTGGCGCTGTTGTGCGTGGAGCCAGGCACCGGCGTGTACTTGGGCAAGGTGGGTGAGGTGGTGTCGAGGACCTGGCCGTTGACGAACGGGAAGCGGGCCAGGCGGGTGCCGCGACTGGACGGCTTGTTCGAGACATCGATGATTTCGACGCCGTCGGCCTCCATCCACAAATAGGCGCGGCTGCCGACAGGTTCGACGCCGATGTTTCCGCCGTGACCGAATCCGCGCAGGTACATGTAGCCCAGGGTGTTGCCGTCCATGTCCCACTGGGTGATCGTCAGATCGCCGCGCCGGTTGCGGTCGGCGCTGCTCACCGGTGCGCTCTCGCCTGCCAGTTTCAGGCCTCCCTGCGTAACCTGCGCGAGGTAGATGTGGCCGTTGGCGTTGTCGTATCCGAGGGCCTGGATGATGGTGGCGTCGCGGGTGGCCTTCTCGCGTATCCATCTCTCGGAGCCACTGTTGAGGTCGATCCGGGCGGACGGCACCAGGAGAGCGGAGCCCGGCGCGGGATAGGTGGCAGCCGAGGCCGGCACCGCCCCCATGGACATGGCCGCGGTGGTCAGCGCGGTGGTACCGGTCCATGCGAGCAGGGAACGACGGCTGGGACGTGAGGGCATGTCGCTGGTCATAGTCAGCATCTAAGCGCGTGTCCGACGTGGGGTGGGGCCTGGGGTACGTCGTGGGTTCCGCGCGCGCCCAGCACCCCAACTGCCGGACCAACGACGGCAGGTTGGGCGGCGAGGAAGTCTGCCGCGGCGCGGAGATCGCCGGACTTCAAGCCGGCGGCTCGTAGTCACGTGGCGTTCCCTCGGACTCGCCGTGTCCGGTGAAGTCGAAGGACAGCACCGCGAAGCCACGCCGGGTCAACTCCTCGGCGTAGCGGTCGGCCATCCGCCCCTTCACAGAGGTCCAGGTACCTGCGACCAGCACGCCTGCCGCCGCGGCAGCCCCGTTGGCCTCGGGCAGGTGAAGATGACCGGCGAGCTTGCCCTTGGGTCCAGCACAGTTCACCTGTCCTGTGGAACAACGCCGAATAACTACGACTTGTCCGATCGATCTCTGGTCAACGGCGACTGACCCGCGAATCTCGTTGTCGAAGGTCTCGCTCAGTGAGGTAGAAGGGCGGCATGGACACTGCCGTACTTGAGCAGATGCTGGACGAGACCTTCGATCAAGCTGTCGTGCACCACGGATACACCAACTACATGCGCGACTACGAGGTCATCGTCTACGCGACGGCTGATCCCCGAACCGCTATCACGCCGTCCCATCTGCGCTACCTCTTCAGGTACTGCGTTGAGGCACGGTGCGAGACATCAGTGCCGGCCGAGACCTGGCGGGTTTCTTTGGACGACCGGCTCATCGACCACGAAACCGGTGTCGACCTCGACGGATACGTCTGGGGCGTGAAGTGGCACTGCCTTTACCCGGGCGCCAAGCTCCTCCCCGAGTCGGAGGCGATCCGACGCTGGTCGAAGGCCCTCGGAATCGACTTCCACGAGGTGCGCATCGAGACCAACGCGCACAACCTGACCTTGCTCTTCTCCGACCTGCAGGTGAGCGACGTCCCGGTTGGATATGCACCGTTCGTCACGGAGTAGGGATCAGGGTTCGTGTGCTCTTGTGACCGGCGTGTGTTCGGGTCGTTCTGCCCGCCATGGGTCGGGGTGATCTGGGTGATGCGGAGCGGGAACGGCTGCGGCCGTTCCTGCCCGTCAGTAACAGGCGTTGTGGCAGGTGGCGGGGCCATCGGCAGGTGATCGACGGGATTCTGCACCGAGTGCGGAGCGGCGTGCAGTGGCGTGATCTGCCTGAACGGTTCGGGCCCTGGAAGACCGTCTATGAACGCCACCGGCTGTGGTCGGCTGACGGAACCTGGGAGCGTCTGCTCCAGCAGATCCAGGCCGCGGCCGCCGCCGCAGGCGAGATCGACGGGGATGGCGCGGTCGATTCCACCTTCGCCCGCGCCCACCAGCACGCGGCCGGCGCCCGCACTGAACCGCCACCAGCCCTCGCCACCAAAGGGGCGGAACCGAACGAACACCAGGGTGAAACGCCGTGGTAGAGCCTTGTCACCCGCCTGGTGGAGGTGTGCAGGAGGTGAGGGCCTGGGTCGCTCGCGCGCGGGTTCACCACCAGGCTCCACCTGAGCGCGGACGGACGGTGCCGTCCGCTGTCCCTGATCGTCACGTCCGGTCAGCCCTGTCGTGAGTACCTGCGGCGTCGGGGCATCCGGCACACCATCCCGGAGAAGACTGACAGCCAGGCCGCCCGCCCGCGCAAAGGCACGCGCGGCGGACGGCCGCCCGGCTTCGACGAAGAACGGTACAAGAAGCGCAACACCGTGGAACGGGCCATCAACCGACTGAAGCAGCACCGGCCTGCGGCGACCCGTTACGACAAGCGCGGCTACGTCTTCCTCGGAACGGCGACCGCAGCAGCTCTCACCATCTGGCTCCGGATATGGTCGGCCGGACAAGTCCTGGCCGGACCGGCCGGAGCGGACGAAGGCCCTGGCGGCCTCCCCGAGGGGAGGCCGCCAGGGCCTTCGCGTGCTGATGAAGCGGTCACCGAGGCGGTCGCAGGACCGCCCGTCGCCGCGCTCACCCGGACGGCGGCAGCTCGCCCGACCCGCGCTGGATCAGCCGCGTCGGCAGTTCGATCCGCTCCGGCGGCAGCGTCACCCCGTCGAGCTGGCGGAAGAGCCGCTCGGCCGCGGTCCGGCCCAGCTGCGCTGCGTCCTGCGCGACCACCGTGACCCCCGGCTGGAGCAGATCGCCCAGCTCGATGTCGTCGAAGCCCACCAGGGCGACCGGCCGGTCGAGTGCGGCGAGGACCCGCACCACCGTCACGGTCACGCGGTTGTTGCCCGCGAAGATCGCCGTCACGGGCTCGGGCCCCGCCAGCATCTCCTGCGCGGCGCGCCGCACCCGCTCGGGATCGGTGACGCCCAGCGACATCCACCGCGCGTCGACCGGTATCCCGGCGTCCTCCATCGCGGCCCGGTAGCCGCGCAGCCGCTCGGCGGCGGTGTGGATGCGCGGCTGGTCGCCGATGAAGCCGATCCGGCGGTGGCCGCCCGCGATGAGGTGCGCGACACCGTCCCGCGCGCCGCCGAAGCTGTCGGAGAGGACGACGTCCGCGTCGATCCGCCCGGCGGGCCGGTCCACGAAGACGGTCGCGACCCCGGCCGCGATCTCCGGCTCCAGATAGCGGTGGTCGTCCCCGGCCGGGATGACGACGAGGCCGTCCACGCGGCGCGCGCACAGCGCGAGCACCAGCTCCTGTTCCCGCTCCGGGTCCTCGGCGCTGGAGCCGTTGATCAGCAGCGCGCCGTGTGCCCGCGCGACCTCCTCGACGGCGCGGCTGAGCGGGCCGTAGAACGGGTCCGCCAGATCCTCCAGGACCAGGCCGACACTGGCCGTCCGCCCCTTGCGCAGGACCCGCGCGCTGTCGTTGCGCCGGAACCCCAGCGCGGCGATCGCCTCCTGGACGCGGCGCTCCGTGTCCGGCGTGACGCCCGGCTCGCCGTTGACGACCCGGGAGACCGTCTTCAGGCCCACCCCGGCGCGCGCGGCGACGTCCTTCATGGTCGGGCGGTTGCCGTAGCGGTTCTCGGTGCGGCGGGCGGTGCGGTCCACTATGCGCTGTCCTGTCCTGTCGACGCTGCCAGGGAAGCCGGCCACCCGGGGGAGGTGACGTGACCTGCATTCAACAGGCTCATCATCCTGTACGGGCGTGTGGCGTCGAGCATAGGGCCTGGACAACGTTGTCAGATGCGAGGGAGACTGTCCACCGCTCCGTTTCGCTTTCTAGACTTTCCTCCTCCGACCTGCCTTTTCTCCAGGGGACACGACACTGATGCACATGGACCTCGTCGCCGCGCTCGACATCGGCGGCACCAAGATCGCCGGCGCCCTCGTGGACGACCAGGGCCGCATCCTGGCCCGGGCGCAGCGGCCGACCCCCGCGCAGGAGGACGGTGAGACGGTGATGGGTGCCGTGGAGGCGGTCCTGGCCGAACTGACGGTCGGTGAGCTGTGGCCCCGGGCGCGCGCCGTCGGCATCGGCAGCGCGGGGCCCGTGGACCGCTCGGCCGGCACCGTCAGCCCGGTGAACGTGCCGGGGTGGCGCGGATTCCCGCTCGTCTCGCGCGTCCAGCAGGTCGCGGGCGGGCTGCCCGTGGAGCTCGTCGGGGACGGCGTGGCCATGACGGCGGCCGAGCACTGGCAGGGTGCGGCGCAGGGGCACGACAACGCGCTGTGCATGGTGGTCTCCACGGGCGTCGGCGGCGGCCTGATCCTGGGCGGGCAGCTCCACCCCGGCCCCACGGGCAACGCCGGGCACATCGGCCACATCAGTGTCGACCTCGACGGCGACCCGTGCCCGTGCGGTGCGCGCGGCTGCGTCGAGCGCATCGCCAGCGGCCCGAACATCGCCCGCCGGGCGCTCGCCGACGGCTGGCGCCCCGCGGCCGACGGCGACACGTCCGCCGCGGCGGTGGCCCGCGCGGCGCACGCCGGTGACCGGGTGGCCGTCGCCTCCTTCGAACGCGCCGCGCAGGCCCTGGCGGCCGGGATCGCGGCGACCGCGACGCTCGTCGAGATCGACATCGCGGTGATCGGCGGCGGCGTGGCGAAGGCCGGCGACGTCCTGTTCACCCCGCTGCGCCGCGCGCTGCGCGACTACGCCACGCTCTCCTTCGTGCAGCGCCTCACGGTGGCGCCGGCGTCGACCGGCACCGACGCGGGGCTCGTCGGCGCGGCCGCGGCGGCCCTGCGCTCCGGTCCCGCCCTGACCGCCTCACACCCACAGGCGGTCTGACCGGCCGCACGCGCACGTCCCCGGCCTGCGGCGGCGGTCGCGGGCGAGAGGGGCCGTACGGGACGCGCACGCCCTCGCCCGGGTTCGGACGGCGGGGTTCAGCAGGTCAGTCGCGGCTCCCCCCAGTCCGCGTGGTCGGAGTCGATACCGTCGCCGCCGTCCGTGACGACCAGCCGGATCAGCTGAGCGCCCGTCACATCGGCCGAAAGGGCCTGCGCGGCGTCGGCGTTGGTGCGTACCCCGGTCGACGCGACCTTCCGGCCGTCGGCCCACACCTCGAACGCGACCGTGCCCTTCGTGTCCTTCTCGTCGTCGACGCCGACCTGCGCCGTGAGCCGTTCGCACGAGCGCGCCGCGTAGTAGTCGACGGAGCTGGTCGCGTGGACGCCCAGGCCCTTGGCGTACACCACCCCGCCGACGGTGAGCGGGTTGCCGTCGCCCGCGGCGCTCTCACCGTTGCTGGTGTCGCGCTCCACCGGGCCGTAACCGTTGGCCGTCGCGAGCCAGGGCAGGTCGCTCAGGGCCGAGGTGCCGTCCGGCGGCGCTGTCGCCACCGACGCCGTCACCGGGACCGTACTGGTGACCTCGGTGCCCTGCGGCGAACGGTACGTGGCCCGCAGCGTCAGGTCGTAGGAGCCCGTGGCCGTGCCCGCGGGTGCGCTCACCGTCCAGCGGGTGCGCAGGGCCGAGCCGGGCGCCACCACGGGCGCCTTCGCCGGCCCGTCCGCCGTGACCTTCCAGTTCCGGCCGCCTGGCCCGCGCAGGGAGACGGCGACGTCGCGGGCCGGGGTGCGGCCCAGGTTCGTGAACGTACTGCCGGCCTTCGTGGACGCGCCTGGTCCGACGAACACCGCCTCGTCCAGGCCGAGTTCGGCGGCCGGGGGCTGTCCGGCCCACTTCGGGTCCGCCGCCACCCGCAGGAGCACGGTGCCGTGCGCGGGGACGGTCGCGGCGAGGGTGCCCGCCGTGTTGAAGCTCTTGTGCCGCCACAGGTCGCGGGCGACGTACGCCGGGGCGCCGGGCAGGCCGACGGCCCGCGCCGTGGTCGCGACGCGCCGCGAGGAGCCCGTCTCGTTGAACAGGGCGACGGCGCGGCTGCCGTCCTTCATCTCCTTCGCCACGACCCAGCCCCCGTCCCCGGAGGAGACGACGGAGCCCTGCTTGCCCAGCGGGTCCTGGTCGACGGCGATGACCTCGCGGTTGGAGAGGATGTCGTACGTCGTGTCGGAGGCCGTGCGCAGATCCGTGCCGATCAGCAGGGGCGAGGCCATGACCGACCACATCGAGAAGTGGGTGCGGTACTCGGTCTCCGTCATGCCGCCGTTGCCGACCTCCAGCATGTCCGGGTCGTTCCAGTGGCCGGGACCCGCGTACGGCGCGAGCGGCAGGTTCTGCTTCATCAGGGAGAGCATCGAGCCCCAGCTGTCGCTGATGTCGCCGGTGGTGCGCCACAGGTGGCCGACGTCCGCGGCCCACTCCCAGGGCTTGTTCTCGCCCCATTCGCAGATGCTGTAGACGATGGGCCGGCCGGTGGCGCGCAGGGCGTCCCGCATCGTCGTGTAGCGCTGTTCGGCGTCCACGCCCTGGTTGTTGCAGTTGTCGTACTTGAGGTAGTCCACGCCCCAGTCGGCGAACTGCCGCGCGTCGCTGTACTCGTGGCCCAGGGCGCCGGGGAAGCCCACGTCGCTACAGGTCTTCGTGCCGGCGCTGGTGTAGATGCCGAGCTTGAGCCCCTTGGCGTGGACGTAGTCCGCGACGGCCTTGATCCCGCCCGGGAAGCGCTCCGGGTCGGGGACCAGCTTGCCGTTCGCGTCGCGGGCGGGCAGGGCCCAGCAGTCGTCCAGGTTCACGTACTGGTACCCGGCGTCCTTGAGGCCCTTCTCCACGAACAGGTCGGCGATGCCCTCCACCATGGCCGCGTCGAACTCCGCCCGGCAGTGCGTGGAGTTCCAGTTGTTGAAGCCCATGGGCGGGGTGCGGGCGAGCCCGTCGTCGAGGGCGGGTGCCGCCTCGGACGCGGGGCCGGCCTGCGTGGCGGACGCGGACGCCGCGGGTACCGCCACGGCTCCGGCGGCGCAGAGCGCGGCCGCGGCCAGCGCTCCGACGACTCTCCGCCGGACGGTTCCGGTGGTGCGGGTGGGAAGACGACGCATGGTGACGTTCCTCCGTGCTCCCGGGAACAGTGGACTACTGCATGTACGCGTCACTGACGCGCGTTCACGGTAGGCCGTGTTGGAGTCTGTTGGAAGAGGTCGCGTCATGGTCGGTCGGGAGGGGGCAGAACGGGCTGTGCCGCCGCGAGGTACCGGAGCGAGCGGACCTCGCGTTCGGTTGTGTTGGGATGGCTTCGCGGCGGAAACGTCACGTGGTCCGGTGCCAGGCGGCTGCCCCCGCGCCGCGTCCGGCGCCTGGACATCGGAGCTGTCCGGTGCCAGGGTCCTGCGCGGCCCGGTCCCGGACATGCGCGTGCCCCCTCCGTGGCGGAGGGGGCACAGGCGGTCGTGCGGCTACCGGCGGTCGTCGTCCCGCAGGGAGTCGCGTGCGCCGTCGGCCTTGTCGCGCGTGTCCTTGACGGCATCGCGCGCCTTGCTCTTGGCCTGGTCGACCTTGCCCTCGGACTTCATGCGCTCGTTGCCCGTGGCCTTGCCGGCCATCTCTTTGGCCTTGCCCTTGGCCTTGTCCATGGCGCTCTCGCCCATCATCGGCTCCTCTGTCGGTGAGCTGGGACGAGTGCCACGCTAGGAGCGTTTTCATGCGTCCGCATCCGGAGCGGCTACGCATGGTGACGCAGGGCCTCTTCCACCGTGCTCACCGCAACCACCCTCTCGGTCAGGCCGGCGACGGCGAGAGGCCGGTGCCGGCAGACCACGGCGACCCGGCCGCCCCGCTCGGTGGCCCGGCGGTGGGCGCGTCAGGAGGCCGAGCCCGGCACAGTCGACGAACGAGGTGCCGGTCAGGTCCAGCACCACGACGCGGTAGGGGCCCGCCGCCACGGTGTCGATCAGCGGAGCCATGTGCTGGAAGGCGAGGAGATCGATCTCGCCGGCGAGTTCGACGACGGCGCAGTCACCGGTCGTCCGCACCGCGGGAGGGGGCGGGAACCGCGCGCTGCCCGCCGGTTCGGCCGCCCCGTCGCGGCCGCCGAGATGATCGGCGACGTAGGTCTGTCGGTTGCCCTGTCGCATCGGTCCCCCCGGGCCGGGCATCCGGCCCGCTCCTCGGAGCCGACCGCGCTGCCGCGTGCTTCTTGCGTACGGATCGGGGAGGCAGCCGGGGACAAGGGCGCCTGGCCGGTCACGGTATCGGCAGATTCCGCACCGGGCCGGGTGTACCGGCCCCCGGTAGGAGCGCGTCACCGGATGGGGTGAACTGACGGCAACTGCCGTGACCGGGGGCTGGGTTGACGCTCGGCCCCGGTCAGCACAGCCCGCCCGGTCCCGGGCGGCGCGGGTCGGCTGGGAACAGCGTCGATGTGTCCGCGGTACGTGTGGCCGCCTCAGGGGGTGTGGCCGGCGCGCACCCGGTGTGCACGGCCTGCCGCGACGGCGTCCGCACACACCCTTCTGCCCGTCGCGCGGCTGCGCTTGACTGCGCAGTGCGGTCCCCGGGAGGCCGGACATGGGCCGGTGAACCGCCGTCGGGCAACGGCGGACACCCCGGCCTCCCGGCCCGCCTCGCTCCCCGGGGCGGCGGCCGCGCCACCCGTAGGGTGCACCTCGCCGAGGCCGCCACGGGCGGCCGCCCAGGGGGGAGGGGAGCAGCATGGACGTCCCGTCGCGGACGCGTGTCTGCGCGTACGCACTGACAGCGCGGGAGGGCCGCGTCCTGCTCGCCCGTCTCGCGGACAACTCACCGGTCTTCGAGCCGGGCCGTTGGCATCTGCCCGGCGGCGGCATCGACCACGGCGAGCAGCCGGTCCAGGCGCTGGAGCGGGAGCTGCGGGAAGAGACGGGCCTGGAGTTCGTCACCGCCCAGCTCGTCGACAGCCGCGCGTACACGGTCCGACGAGGCGGTGTGCACCGGCACCTGGTCGCGCTCTTCCACGCGGTCGAGGTCAAGGGGGACGGGCCGCGGGTCGTGGAGGTGGCGGGGACGACGGAGGCGGCCGAGTGGGTCCCGCTCGCCGGGCTCGACGAGGCGGCCCTCTCCCCGGCGGCGGTGGACGGGCTGCGGCTGCTGACGACCGCACTCTGAGCGGCGCCCCGGGCGGGCCGTCGTCGGCGTGCCGGCGCTGGTCCGTCGCCGGTGGCCCACGTCGGCGCGGGGCCCCGGACCACTGCGGAGCCCGGCCCCCGGAACCCGCCGCCCCCGGCCCCGCTCGGCTCAGGCCGCCTTCACGATGTCGCCACGGACCGCGGCCGCCCACTCCACGACCAGCACCTCGTACTCCCGGCGCTGCGCTTCGCTCAACCGGCCGCCGGAGCGCGCCAGGAGACCGCGGATCCGCTCGTTCAGCTCGTCGGCGGACCGCACGGGGTCGCGGCTCTCGGTGGGGATCATGTGAAGAGACTAGCGCGTCGCACTGACAATGTGCTTCTGACTTATGAACCGCCGGGGACGTGGCGGTGATCGTTCGGGCCGGGCCGCTCCCCGCGGGCGGCCGGGCGCGGGCCCCGCGCCGGTTCCCAGCTGCGGCTGGTTTCCGTGGCGGGGTGTTGCGGGCAAGCCTCAGAAGGCCGACGGAAGAGGGGGAACCGTGATCGTCTGGGTCAACGGGGCGTCCCGCGCGGGAAAAACCGCCACCGCACGGGAACTGAGCGACCTCATCCCGCACTGCACGCTCTTCGACCCCGAGGAGATCGACGCCCAGCTGGAGCGGCTGCTGCCGCCCAAGCGGCTCGCCGAGGTGAGCGACCACCAGGAACTGCCGATCTGGCGGCGGCTCGTGGTGGACACCGCGGCGGCCCTGCTCGCCGAGCTGGGCGGCGTGCTCGTGGTCCCGGAGGGGCTGTTGCGCCAGGAGTACCGCGACGAGATCTTCGGCGGTCTCGCGGCCCGGCGGATCCCGGTGTGCCATGTGCTCCTCGCTCCAGAGGAAACGATCCTGCGCTCGCGTGATCCCAGTGGCGAACCCCCCGCCGACATCGAGCCGTACCGCGCCGCGCTCGCCGGCTGGCTGACCGCCGACGCCTACCTCGTCGACAACGGAGCGCTCTCGCCCCACGAAACCGCCGTGCGCATAGCCGCGGCCGTGCGTACCGGCGCCGCCCCCGTCTGCGACATCGTGCAGACCCCGGAGCCCGGCGCCGAGACGGTCGCCGCCGGGGTGCTCCTCTTCGACGAACAGGGGCGCGTCCTGCTCGTCGACCCCACCTACAAGCCGGGCTGGGAGTTCCCCGGCGGTGTCGTGGAACGGGGCGAGGCGCCCGCCCGCGCCGGGATGCGCGAGGTCGCGGAGGAGACCGGCATCCAACTCATCGACGTACCACGGCTGTTGGTCATCGACTGGGAACGGCCCGCGCCGCCCCGCTACGGCGGCCTCCGGCTGCTCTTCGACGGCGGACGGCTGACGCGGGACGCCGCGCGCCACGTCCTGCTGCCCGGACCGGAGCTGCGGGAGTGGCGCTTCGTCGACGAGAACGAGGCGGCCGCGCTGCTGCCGCCGGTCCGCTACGAACGCCTGCGCTGGGCGCTGCGCGCACGGGAGCGCGGCGCCGTCCTCTACCTGGAGGCGGGCGTCCCCGTCGGCTGACCGCCTCAGGCGCTCCCGTACGAGGCGGCCGCCGCCCGCAGGGCCGCGGCCGCCCCGCCCACCACCGGGTCGCCGTGGCCGAAGCACGCCACGTCGCAATCGAGCGCCGCGAGCCGCTGGAAGGAAGCGACGGCCTGCGCGGAGTGGCGGTTGAACACGCCGAGCATCACCTGGCCGTCCACCGGCGAGGCGGCAACCGCGTCCCCGGTGAACAGCACGCCGTGCCGGACGAGTTCGATCCCGATCGACCCGTCGGTGTGCCCGGGCGCCCCGACCACCCGCGCCCCGCCCGCGAAGTCCAGGACGTCCCCGTCCACCACCTCTCGTACGGACGGCGGCAGTTCCGGGCGGACCGGGCGGGGCGGGAGCTGGGCCAGCGCCTGGGCGTGGATCGGGCGCTCCCACTCCTCCAGGACCGGCTCGGGCCCGGCCGCCTCACCCCGCACGTAGGGCGCGTCGAGCCGGTGCGCGTACACCTCGGCGCCGCTCAGCCGCGCGAACTCCCCGGCGCCGCCCGCGTGGTCCTCGTGGAAGTGCGTGAGCACGATCCGCCGCACGTCCCCGGGGGCGTGCCCCCAGTCGCGTACGGCCCGGGCGACCGGCTGTCCCGCGCCCGCCGCGCCCGCGTCGATCAGGGTCAGCTCGGCGCCCGGCCCGGTGCCGTCCCGCCACAGGTAGGCCTGGCCCACGGGGAAGCGCAACAGACGGAGGCGGGGCGAGAGATCGATCGTGTCCGTCAGCTCATAGGTCGTCATGGAGCGACCGTACGAAGACGGCGGTCACGACCGCGTGCTCCTCGGCTCTGGGCAGAGAATCCGCCGGGTCAGGCGGTCGCCGCCGCGTACTTCTGCAGGAAGCGCGCCTCGGCCACCGACAGCCGCTCCAGCTCCTGCGGCGAGACGCTCTCGTTCACCGCGTGGATCTGCGCCTCCGGCTCGCTCAGGCCGATCAGCAGGATCTCCGCCTCGGGGTAGAGCGAGGCGAGCGTGGAGCAGAGCGGGATCGAGCCGCCCTGGCCCGCGTAACTCATCTCCTGGCCGTCGTACGCCTCCGCCATCGCGTCCGCAAGCGCGGCGTACGCGGGGCTCGCGGTGTCCGCGCGGAACGGCTGGCCCTGGCCGACCTGCTCGACCCGCACCCGGGCGCCCCACGGGGTGTGCGCCTCGATGTGCGCCGTCAGGAGCTTCGTCGCCTCGGCGGCGTCCGTGCCCGGCGGCACCCGCAGGCTGATCAGCGCCCGGGCGCCGGCCTGCACGGACGGAGTGGCGCCGACCACCGGCGGGCAGTCGATGCCGAGCACGGTCACCGCGGGCCGCGCCCAGATCCGGTCGGCGACCGTGCCGGAACCGATCAGCTCCACGCCGTCGAGCACCTTCGCGTCCCCGCGGAAGGCCTCCTCGTCGTACTGCAGCCCGTCCCAGGACGCCGCCGCCTCCAGGCCGTCCACGGTCGTCGAGCCGTCCGCGGCGCGCAGCGAGTCCAGGACGCGGACCAGCGCGGCCAGCGCGTCGGGGGCCGCGCCGCCGAACTGGCCGGAGTGGAGGTTGCCTTCGAGGGTGTCGACCTGGACGCGGACCAGGGTCATCCCGCGCAGCGTGGCCGTCGCGGTGGGCAGCCCGGCGCGGAAGTTGCCCGCGTCGCCGATGACGACGGTGTCGGCGCGCAGCAGCTCGGGGTGGTCCTCGGCGTAGCGCTCCAGGCCACCGGTGCCCTGCTCCTCGGAGCCCTCCGCGATCACCTTGACGTTGACCGGCACGCCGCCGTTCGCCTTCAGGGCGCGGATCGCCAGCAGGTGCAGCAGCACCCCGCCCTTGCAGTCGGCGGCGCCGCGCCCGTACCAGCGCCCGTCCTCGCGTTCGGTCAGCTCGAACGGGGGAGTCACCCACGCCTCTTCGTCCAGCGGCGGCTGCACGTCGTAGTGCGCGTACAGCAGCACCGTCGGCGCGCCCGCGGGCCCGGGCAGAAAGCCGTAGACGGACTGGGTGCCGTCCGGGGTGTCGAGGAGCGCCACGTCCTGGAAGCCCTCGGCGCGCAGCGCGTCCGCCACCCAGCCGGCCGCGGCCTCGCTCTCGCTCTTCGGATACTGAGCGAAGTCCGCCACCGACTTGAAGGCCACCAGCTCGGCCAGTTCGGCCTTGGCCCGCGGCAGCAGGGCGGCGACGGTCTCGGCGATCGGGTGCGGCGACATGGGCACGCTCCTTGTAGGTGCGATGGTGTGCAGAGTGTGCCGATGATCCTCCCACAGCAGGTCACGGGGGCGGCCGCCGTAGGATGCCAGGGAAACGTGCGGCAGGCAGCTGGATCGGGAGCAGTAGACCATCGTGAGCAGCGAGAACTCGACGGACGGCGACGGCATGGGCGACGAGCAGGCCATGGAGGTGTGGGACGTCGTCGTGGTGGGCGCCGGGCCCGCGGGGGCGTCCGCCGCGTACGCGGCCGCGGTCGCGGGACGGCGGGTGCTGCTCCTGGAGAAGGCGGAGCTGCCGCGCTACAAGACGTGCGGCGGCGGCATCATCGGCCCCTCGCGCGACTCCCTGCCGCCGGGCTTCGAACTGCCGCTCAAGGACAAGATCAACGCGGTCACGTTCTCCCTGAACGGCAAGTACGCGCGCACCCGGCGCTCGCGCACCACGCTGTTCGGGCTCATCAACCGGCCCGAGTTCGACGCGCAGCTCGTCGAGCACGCCCAGAAGGCGGGCGCCGAGCTGCGCACCGGCGCCACGGTCTCCCGCGTCGAGCAGCACGGCAGCGAGGTGCCCGACCGGCGCACCGTCGCCGTCATCCTCCAGGACGGCGAGAGCGTCCTCGCCCGCTCCGTGGTCGGCGCGGACGGCAGCGCGAGCCGGATAGGGGCACACGTCGGGGTCAAGCTGGACCAGGTCGACCTGGGTCTGGAGGCCGAGATCCCGGTCCCGCAGGCGGTCGCCGACGACTGGCGCGGCCGCGTCCTCATCGACTGGGGACCGATGCCCGGCAGTTACGGCTGGGTCTTCCCCAAGGACGACACCCTGACCGTCGGCGTGATCTCGGCCCGCGGCGAAGGGGCCGCCACCAAGCGGTACTTGGAGGACTTCATCGGCCGGCTCGGCCTCGCCGGGTTCGAGCCCGCGATCTCCTCCGGGCATCTGACGCGCTGCCGCGCCGACGACTCGCCGCTCTCCCGCGGCCGGGTCCTGGTCTGCGGCGACGCGGCCGGACTGCTCGAACCGTGGACCCGCGAGGGCATCTCGTTCGCCCTGCGCTCGGGACGGCTCGCCGGGGAGTGGGCGGTGCGCGTCTCCGAGGCGCACGACGCGGTCGACGCCCGCCGGCAGGCGCTGAACTACGCGTTCGCCGTCAAGGCCGGGCTCGGCGTCGAGATGGCCGTCGGCAAGCGCATGCTCACCCTCTTCGAGCGCAGGCCCGGCCTGCTGCACGCGGCGCTCACCGGGCTGCGCCCCGCGTGGAACGCGTTCGCGCGGATCACCCGCGGCACGACCACCCTCGGCGAGCTGGTGCGCACCCATCCGCTGGCGGGGCGGGCGCTGTCGCGCATGGAGCGCTGAGCGGCCCCGGCGCACCCCGCGTACTCCCCGGGGAGTACGCGTGATCACCCCGCCCGGCGGACGCCTCGCGCGTCCCGTGCGCCGTAGCGTGGGGCCATGGACCAGCAGCGCGGACAGGACGGCGGCCCGGGACCGGCCCCGGGCGGCCCGCCGTGGCTCCGGCCGGGCCCGTCCTGGGGGAGCCCCTGGTGGGACCGGGAGCGCGGCGGCCGCCTGCCCTGGCGGTCCACCGCGCTGGTGACCGTCGTCGTCCTCGCCGGCTCGCACGTCGCCGCGGGTGCGCAGAGCGACCGCGCCGCCCTGGACGTCTACGGGCGGCTGCTGCTGCTCGCCGGCTGCCTGCTCCTGCTGTGGCGCCACCGCCACCCGGTCCCCGTCGCCTTCGGCACGGCCCTGTGCGCGACGGCGTACCTCGGCGGCGGCTATCCGTACGGGCCGGTCTTCCTCATGGTCGCGCTCGGGTGCTTCTCGGCGATCGTGGCGGGGCACCGGCGCGCCGCCTGGGCCGCCGTCGGACTGCTCTGGCTGGGGCACCTCCTGGTGGCGCACTGGCTGTACGCGTACCTGCCGCCGGCCGCCGACGGGCCGGGCCGCTGGGGGCAGGAGGGGCTCGTCGCGGCGTGGGTGCTCGCCGTCGTGGCCGTCGCCGAACTCGCCCGGGTGCGGCGCCAGCAAGGGGAGCAGGCGCGGGCCGAGCGGCGGCGGGCGGCGCGGCGGCGGGCCGACGAGGAGCGGCTGCGCATCGCCCGCGAACTGCACGACGTGCTCGCCCACTCCATCTCCGTGATCAACGTGCAGGCGGGCGTCGGACTCGCCCTGCTCGACACCGACCCGGAGCAGGCGCGCACCGCGCTGACCACGATCAAGGACGCCAGCAAGGAAGCGCTGGGAGAGGTGCGGCAGGTCCTCGACACGCTGCGCACTCCCGGGGACGCGCCCCGCGCCCCCGCGCCGGGGCTCGACCGGCTGCCGGAACTCGTCGACCAGGCGGCGGCCGCCGGTCTCACCGTCGACGTGCGCTCCGAGGGAGCGGGGCCCGCGCTGGCGCCGGGCACCGACCTCGCCGCGTTCCGGATCGTGCAGGAGGCGCTGACCAACGTCGTACGGCACTCCGGGTCCCGCCGGGCCGAGGTCCGACTGCGCCACACGCCGGGCCTGTTGACGCTGACCGTCGACGACGAGGGGCCCGCCGGCCACGTGGACGCGGGTGGCAGCGGCAACGGGCTCGCCGGGATGCGGGAGCGGGCCGCCGCGCTCGGTGGCACGATCGAGGCGGGCCCGCGCCCGGACGGCGGCTTCCGCGTCGTGGCCGAGCTGCCGCTCACCGCCGCGTCCTCCGCCCCGCGGCACTCCGCTGCACCGTCTGCACCCTCTTCCTCGTCATCCTCACCGGAGGCCCCCCGATGATCCGCGTCCTGCTCGCCGACGACCAGTCGCTCGTCCGCGCCGGGTTCCGGGCGCTGCTCGGCGCGCAGGGCGACATCGAGGTCGTGGGGGAGGCGGCCGACGGTACGCAGGCCGTGCGCCAGGTGCGCGAGCTGCGGCCCGACGTCGTCCTCATGGACATCCGGATGCCGCTCCTCGACGGCCTCGCCGCGACCCGGCGGATCGGTCAGGACCCGGACCTGGCGGCCGTGAAGGTGGTCATGCTGACCACCTTCGAACTCGACGAGTACGTCTTCGAGGCGATCCGCTGCGGCGCCTCGGGCTTCCTCGTCAAGGACACCGAACCGGAGGAGCTGCTGCGCGCCGTACGGGCCGTCGTCCGGGGCGACGCGCTGCTCTCGCCGGGCGTCACCCGGCGCCTCATCGCCGAGTTCGCGGCGCGCTCCAAACAGCCGGCGGCGGCCGGGTCGCTCTCGGGGCTGACCGAGCGGGAGCGCGAGGTGATGGCGCTCGTCGGCATCGGCCTGTCCAACGAGGAGATCGCCCGCCGCCTGGTCGTCAGCCCGCTCACCGCGAAGACCCATGTGAGCCGCACCATGGTCAAGCTGGGCGCCCGGGACCGGGCCCAACTGGTCGTGCTCGCCTACGAGTCGGGGCTGGTGCGGCCGGGCTGGCTGGGCTGACCACTCTGTGTGCATACGCATTTAATGCGAATGCAACAAAGGGGGTTCTCTCTGCTACCGTGCGGACATGGCGGCACAGAAGTCGGGAGCGGGGGTCGCGTCGGGCCTCGTGGAGCAGTGGCGGGAGATCCTCGCCGTACACGCGCGCACGATGTGCGAGCTCGACCGCGAGCTGCACCGGCACGGCCTGGGCGCCAGCGACTTCGAGGTGCTCGACGTGCTCGCCGAGGGCACCGCGCAGGACGGCGGCCCGGCCTTCCGGGTCCAGGAGATCGCCGCGCAGGTCCATCTGAGCCAGAGCGCCCTGTCCCGGCTGGTGGGACGCCTGGAGAAGGACGGGCTCGTGGAGCGCGGCATGTGCAGCGAGGACCGGCGCGGGGTGCGGGTCTGCCTCACCCCGAAGGGCCGCGCCCTGTACGGCGAGGTCCGGCCGGTGCAGCGGGCCGTACTGCGCCGGATGCTGACACCCGGTGCCCGGCGGCTGACACCTGGCGCCTGACGCGCGGTGTCGGAGTCTTGCACCCGGCGTCCGATGCTTGGTGCCCGGCGGCTGACACCCGGCGTCTGACGCGCGGTGCCGGAGTCTTGCATCCGGCGTCCGACGCTCGGCGCCCGGCGGCTGACGCCCGGCGCGTCTGACGCGCGGTGCCGGCTGTGGGCACCAGGCGCCTGACGACCGGCGCCGGCACCCCGGCGGCTGCCATCCGGTGTCTGTGGCACACGCCGGCGTCTGCCACCCGGCGCTGTCGACACCTCGGCGTCCGCCACGCGGCGCCGGATGCCGGTCAGCCCGGCGTACGCCGGGGTGCCGGATGCCGGTCAGCCCCAGGTGATCGCCGAGCGCTCCCGCCACAGCGCGGCCACCGACGCGTCGCCGCTCAGGGACGGGAACGGCAGCCGGTTCCACAGCGACAGGTAGAGGCGCGCGGCCGGTCCCGCCAGCTCGCAGTCCGCCTCGTCCGTCGCGCCGCGCTCGGCCCGGGGCGGCTCCTCGGTGATGCGGACCGTCCACGTCGCGTCCGCGTCCGTGGCGCGCACCCGCAGCACCCGGGGCTGCGCGGACCGCACCCGGCTCTTCTTGCGGGCGTGCATCCCGCGCAGCAGTTCGTCGATCCCGTCGACCGCCACGTCCCCGGCGACCGGGTCCGGCGCCGTCGGCAGCGCCGACTGCGCGTCCACCCGGTGGATCGTCGTCTCGTGGGCCTGGCGCCGCGCCCAGAAGGCGAGCGGCGTGGGCGCCGGCAGGAACGCCCAGCAGGACACGTCCGGCGGTGCCTGTGTCAGCGTCTCGACCAGGTACGTGTGGCCCCGCCGGAACCAGTCGAGCAGGGGCTCCCCGTCGAGGTCGGGCAGGCCCCCGTCCGGGTAGGGCCCCTGATGTCCCTCGGCGACGAACCCCGCCGCCCAGCGGTGCACCATGCCCACGTGCCGCAGCAGGTCGCGGACCTGCCAGTCGGGGCAGGTCGGCACCTTGGCGTCGACCCCCGCCTGCTCGGCGGCGGCCGCGAGCCGCCGGCCCTCCGTGTCCAGGACGTGCAGGTGTTCGGCAATCTCCATGGGGCGAGTGTGCCGGGTGCGAGGGGCCCGGCGGCGCGATTTCCGGGGATTGAGACGCCTGGCCGAGGGGCCCGGCGGCGGTGGCGTACGCGCCCCTCTCAGGTGGTCGCCGCGTTCCGCGTCGCGAAGCCGATCGTCGCCGCGACCGCCGCGAGCAGTGCCACGCTCGTCAGGGCGGCGGGCAGGGAGAACCAGTCCGCCATGAAGCCGATCGCGGGCGGCCCGAGCAGCATGCCGCCGTAGCCGAGGGTGGACGCCGCGGCGACACCGGTCGGGCCGGCGAGGGCGCCGGCCCGTTCGACGGCGACCGGGAAGATGTTCGCCAGGCCGAGCCCGGTCACCGCGAAGCCGACGAGGGTCAGCCAGACCGAGGGCGCCAGCGAGCCGAGCAGCATCCCCGCCGCGCCGGTCACCCCGCCGAAGACCACCGTGCGGGTCCTGCCGAGCCGTTCGAGCAGCGCGGTGCCGGAGAGCCGGCCGGCCGTCATGGCCAGCGCGAAGCAGGAGTAGCTGGCGGCGGCGACCCCCGGGTGGGCGTGCAGGTCCTCCTCCAGGTGGAGCGCGCTCCAGTCGGCCAGGGCCCCTTCCCCGTAGGCCGTGCACAGGGCGATGAGCCCGAAGACGAGGACCAGGCCCCGGGTGCGGCCGCCGACGGGGCGCGGGGCCTCGTCCTCGTGGGAGCGGTGCGCGGGAGGCGGCGGGGTGTGGCGCAGCAGGGCGGGCGCGGTGGACGCGGTGACCACGAGCCCGATCACGGTGATCGCCAGCAGATGCCGGGTGGGGGAGAGGTGGCCCGCGACCAGTCCGCCGAGGCCCGAACCCACCATGCCGCCGAGGCTGAACGCGGCATGGAAGCTCGGCATCACCGGCCGGCCGAGCGCGGCGACGAGGTCGACGGCGGCGCTGTTCATCGCCACGTTCATCCCGCCGTAGGCCGCTCCGAAGACGAGCAGGACGAGCCCGAGCGCGAGCGGCGAGTGCGTCAGCGGCGGCAGGGCGACGGTGAGCGGCAGGAGCACTCCGCAGACCACGGTCACCGCATGGCTGCCGAACCGGCGGCAGAGCCCGCCCGTCAGCATCATCGTGACGACGGCCCCCGCCGACACCCCGAGCAGCGCGAGCCCGAGCGCGCTCGCCGAGGCCCCGGTCTGCTCCTTGATCGCGGGGATCCGCACCACCCAGCCCGCGAAGACGAAGCCGTCGAGGGCGAAGAAGACGGTGAGGACGGTACGCAGGCGGGTCAGGGCCGAGGCGGGGCGCGGTCCGTCGGCGCTGACGGTCCCGAGTTTGTTTAGTAGCGGCACAAAAGCAGGGTAGGGCGAGGGGTCCGCCCGGGACAAGGGGGGAGCGGGGCGCGGTGCGGGCCGGTACGGCGGCGGGTGCGGGCGGCGAGGGGCGGCCATGACGGAGAAGGCGCGCGGGGTGGGAACCCCGCGCGCCCTCTTCTCGTACGTGGACCTGGTGGCCGCCCCGGACCGCCCGGTTCAGACCGCCACCACCCGAACCCCCGCCTCGTCGAAGCGGGCGAGCGTCTCCTTGTCGGCGGCGACGTCCGTGACCAGGATGTCCACCTGCGCCAGGTCGCAGATCCGCGCGAACGCCCGGTGCCCCAGCTTGCTGGAGTCCGCCGCGACCACGACCCGCTCCGCCCGCTCGCACAGCAGGCGGTTGATCGCGGCCTCCGCCTCGTCGTGCGCGGAGGCGCCGTGCACGACGTCGAGGCCGACGACGCCGAGCACCGCCGTGTCCAGCGTGACCTGGCCGAGGACGCCGTCGGCGAGCGGGCCGATCAGCTCGTACGACTGCGGCCGGGCGACGCCGCCGGTCAGCACGATCTTGAACTGGGGCCGCACCGCCAGCTCGTTGGCGATGTTCAGGGCGTTGGTGACGATCGTCAGGGCCGGGGTGCCCGAGGCGAGGTCGGGCCGGACGGCGAGGGCGCGCGCCACCTCCGTCGTGGTCGTGCCGCCGGTCAGGCCCACCGCCTCGCCGGGGGTGAGGAGTTCGGCGACGGCCTTGGCGATGCGCTGCTTCTCGGCGGCGCCGAGCGCGGTCTTGTAGCGCAGAGGGAGTTCGTAGCTGACGCCGTGCACGACGGCGCCGCCGCGCGTGCGCACCAGCATCTGCTGCTCCGCGAGCTGGTCGAAGTCGCGCCGGATCGTCGCGGCGGAGACACCCAGGTGCGCGGCCGCCTCCTCCACGTCGAGGCGGCCGCGCTCGACGAGCAGCTCCAGGAGGGACTTCCAGCGGGCGTCGCGGGACATCCGCGGCCTCCAATCGTCGAACGGCTCGGTTGGACGACCTTAACCGTTTGCGCGTGATTGCTTGATACTGATTGAAAGCTAGCGATATCTTGCAAGAACACGCATTGTGCGGCGCGTCTGCGTCCGCACGGCCGACCGGGGAGTGGGTAGGGCATGAGTCACGTCGAGAACGAGCTGAACAGCCAGCCGCAGTGCTGGACGCGCGCCGCTGAACTGGCGGTCAGCCACAAGGCGGCCCTGCCGGAGGCGGGCGAGCGGGTCGCGGTCGTCGGCTGCGGCACCTCCTGGTTCATGGCGCAGGCCGTGGCGGCGCTGCGCGAACAGGCGGGGCAGGGCGAGACCGACGCGTTCGCCGCCTCGGAGTTCCCCGCCGGGCGGCCCTACGACCGGGTGATCGCGCTGACCCGCTCCGGCACCACCACCGAGGTCCTCGAACTGCTGGCCGCACTCAAGGGATCGGTGCGCACCACCGCGATCACCGGCGACCCGCAGACGCCCATCAGCCAGGCCGCCGACGACCTCGTGGTCCTCGACTTCGCCGACGAACGGTCCGTGGTGCAGACCCGCTTCGCCACCACCGCGTTCACCCTGCTCCGCGCCCACCTCGGCCGCCACACCGAGCAGGTCGTCGCCGACGCGCGCACCGCGCTCGCCGAACCGCTGCCCGAAGGGCTCGTGGAGTGCGCCCAGTTCACCTTCCTCGGCCGCGGCTGGAGCGTCGGCCTGGCCAACGAGGCCGCGCTGAAGATGCGCGAGGCCTCCCTGTCGTGGACCGAGGCGTACCCCGCGATGGAGTACCGGCACGGTCCGATCAGCGTCACCACCGCGGGCACCGCCACCTGGATGCTGGGCGAGGCGCCCGAGGGACTGGCCGAGCAGGTCGGTGCGACCGGCGCCCTGTGGATCGAAGGCCGGCTCGACCCGCTGGCGGAGCTGGTGCGGGCCCAGCGCCTGGCCGTCGCCGTCGCCGCGCACCGGGGCCTGGACCCCGACCGCCCCCGCCACCTCACGCGCTCGGTGATCCTGACCGCCAGCTGACCGCACCCACCGGCCATGTGAAAGGAGGGGCAGTGCCCCTCGCAGCAACAGGAACGCTGGTCGCCGCGGCCGCCGCCCGGCGCGGCGCCGTCGCCGCCTTCAACGTCATCACCCTCGAACACATCGAGGCCGTCGTCGCGGGTGCCGAGACCGCCGGCGCGCCCGTCATCCTGCAGATCTCCGAGAACGCGGTCCGCTACCGCTACGGCCGGCTCCTGCCGCTGACCCGCGCCGCGGCGGCCGTCGCCGAGGGGGCCCGCGTCGACGTCGCCCTCCACCTCGACCACGTCCAGAGCGACAACCTGCTGCGCCAGGCCGTCGACGCCGGCTTCAGCTCGGTGATGTACGACGCCGCCCGTCTCTCCTACGACGAGAACCTCACCGCGACCCGCGCCGCCGCCGACTGGGGCCACGCCAACGGGCTCTGGGTGGAGGCCGAACTGGGCGAGGTCGGGGGCAAGGACGGGGCCGCACCGCTCGACGCGCACGCGCCCGGCGCCCGCACCGACCCCGGAGAGGCCCGGGCGTTCGTCTCCGACGCGGGCGTGGACGCCCTGGCCGTCGCGGTCGGCTCCTCGCACGCCATGACCACCCGCACCGCCGCCCTCGACCACGACCTCCTCAAGCGGCTCGCCGAGGGCCTGGACGTGCCGCTGGTGCTGCACGGCTCCTCCGGGGTGCCCGACGGTGAACTCGCCGCGGCCGTCCGCGGCGGCATCGCCAAGGTCAACGTCGGCACCGCCCTGAACATCGCGATGACCGGCGCCATCCGGGAGTTCCTCGCGCGGCACCCCGACGCCGTCGACTCCCGCAAGTACCTCACCGTCGGGCGCGAGGCCATGGTCCGTACCGTCGGCGAACTGATCACGGTGCTGCGCGGCTGACCCCGCGTCGCACCGCCCCTCCCTCGTGTGCCCGGCAGCCGGACTGCCGGGCACACGAGTGCGCGGTACGTGTGCATGGCCCGACTCTCGCCGGAAAGCGCCCGGTTGGCGCCACGCACCTGCGCGGCCGCGGCACCCCGGGCGCACCCGCTCGTCACCGGACCCGCCCGGCAGCAGAAAGCCGGTGACGGGGCGGCCACCCCGTCACCGGCTCGCGCGCCCCTCTCCCCGACGTGTGAACACGCAGACGAGAAGCGGCGCGATGCCCGAGCTTATCGAGGGCCCCGCCGACACGATCACGAGCCCCGGCCCACCTGGCCGCCGGGACCGGCCGACGCGGCCCGCCGCCGATGTCGCCCGCGTGCGGCGCGAGTTGGCCCTGCGTCGGGAGGGCTCCGTGCGGCCCGGGCCTCCAGGGCGCAGGATGGAGGGCATGACCGGACCCGCACTGTTCGCCCGCGGACCCGAGGAGATCGCCCCCGGCGCCGTCCACGTCCCGGACTGGCTCGGCGGGGCGGAGCAGCGCGACCTCCTCGCGTCGTGCCGGAGCTGGGCGCGCCCGCCCGCGGGGCTGCGCGAGGTACGCCTGCCCGGCGGCGGCCGGATGACCGTGCGCCAGTTCGGCCTGGGCTGGCACTGGTTCCCGTACGGGTACGCGCGCACCGCCGTCGACGGCGACGGGCAGCCCGTGAAGGCGATGCCGCCGGAGCTGGCCGACCTCGGCCGGCGCGCGGTGACCGCCGCGTACGGCGGTGCGGCGCCCGCCGAGACGTACGACATCGCGTTGATCAACTATTACGACGCGGACGCCCGCATGGGCCTGCACAAGGACCGGGACGAGAAGTCCGCCGCGCCCGTGGTCTCGGTCAGCCTTGGTGACACCTGTGTCTTCCGGTTCGGCAACACCGAGACCCGCACCAGGCCGTACACGGACGTCACCCTGCACAGCGGTGACCTCTTCGTCTTCGGCGGAGCCTCCCGCTTCGCCTACCACGGGGTCCCGCGCACCCTGCCCGGCACCGCACCCCCGGAACTCGGCCTGCGCGGCCGGCTCAACATCACCCTGCGCGTCAGCGGTCTGTGACGGACACCGCGCCGCGCCGGGCGGGCGGGCGGGGGGCGCACACCGGATACCATTCCAGACCGTGATCAGGGCGAGGAGTTGCTGATGGGCGGCAGGGCGGTCTCCGGGGACGGGGGCCACACGGCGGGCGGCGGCGGTGCGCGGCCCCCGCGCCTGGAGCGGGGCCGCAGCGCGCTCGGCCCGGCGCTCGAACTCGTCCACACCGGGCGGGCCCCGACCCGCGCCGTCCTCACCGCCGAACTCGGCGTGACCCGCGCCACCGCGGGCGCCGTCGCGGCCGAACTGGAAGCGCTCGGCCTCATCCGCATCGACGCCCGGCCGAGCGCCTCGGCCGGCTCGCAGGGCCGCCCCTCGCACCGGCTCTCGGTCGCCGAGGACGGGCCCGTGGCGCTCGCCGCGCAGGTGCACGCCGACGGCTACCGCGCGGCGCTCGTCGGACTCGGCGGCCGCATCGTCGCCACCACCCCCGGCTGCGAGATCATCGACGCCGATCCGGCGAACGTGCTGCGCTCGGTGGTGGAGGCCGGCGTCCGGCTCCTGGAGTCCACCGGGCGGCGCTGCGTCGGCGCCGGACTCGCCGTGCCGTCCGCGGTCGCGGAGCCCGAGGGCACCGCCCTCAACCCGCTCCACCTGGCCTGGCCCGCCGGATCGCCGGTGCGGCAGATCTTCGCCGACTGTGTGCGCGAGGCGGGCCTCGCCACCCCCGCCTTCGCCGCCAACGACGTGAACCTCGCCGCCCTCGCCGAGCACCGGCACGGCGCCGGGCGCGGCGCCCGCGACCTGCTGTGCGTCGCCACCGGACACCGCGGTGTCGGCGGTGCCCTGGTCCTCGACGGCCGTCTGCACACCGGCAGTTCGGGCCTCGCCCTCGAGGTCGGCCACCTCACCGTCAACCCCGAGGGCCGCCCCTGCCACTGCGGCAGCCGCGGCTGCCTGGACGTCGAGGCCGACCCGCTGGCCTTCCTGACCGCGGCGGGCCGCACCCCGGACCCGGACGGCTCCCTGCTGGAACAGGCGCACGCGCTGGTGCGCGAGGCCCCGGACGACCGCGGGGTGCGCACGGCCGTCGAGACGCTCGTCGACCGGCTCGGGCTCGGCCTCGCGGGCCTGGTCAACATCCTCAACCCGGACCGGATCATCCTCGGCGGGCTGCACCGCGTCCTCCTGGGCGCCGCCCCGGAGCGGCTGCGCGCCGTCGTCGCCGACCGCAGCCTGTGGGGGCGCAGCGGCGGCGTCCCCATCCTGGCGTGCACGCTCGACCACAACAGCCTGGTCGGGGCCGCCGAGCTGGCCTGGCAGCCCGCGCTCGACGACCCGCTGGGCGCGCTCTCCGCCTGAACACCGGTCCGGCGGCTACGCCCACTCCACCGCGAACACGGCCGCCGGACCGGCCACGAGGACCCGCTCGACCACCGCCGCCGCTCACCCGGGGACCGCCAACGGCGATCGGCGCCCCGCACGAACGGCTCGGCGGGATCGTCCGCGTGGGAGGCGAGCAACTCGGCTGTTTCATAGGCCGCTTGACGCACCCCGGGCGCCGCCGCGAGCCCGGGCAGCTCTCCGGCCCGCCCGCCGCCCGCGGCCGTACAGGGCCCACCGCACGACGGTCCCGCCGCCGAGCGCGGCGAACACGGCGGGCTCCCGCCGGGCAAGGCCCGTGTCGTCCAGTTCCTGGCCCGGCAGCGGCGGGCCGCGGAAGACCAGGTGTTCATGGGCGTCGACCACCCCCGACGCGCCCGGCGCCACGCCGCCTTGAACGGTCCGCACGACGCCGCTCACCAATGCCTCCCACGCACCAGCAGCTCCCGCTCGGGCTCCGACAAATGCAGAACCTGGTACCGGTCGCCCGGCGCCTCGGGGACGTCGTGGTCCCAGAGCGAGAAGGTCATCAGCTCCCAGCCGCGCGGGTCGACGGCGGCGGCCGCCAGCACCGCGCCCTCCGTCGCCGCGAGGCGCGCCGTCTCGGCCACGGCCCCGGCCATCAGCGCCGGGAGTTCGGCGCCCTCCGCGATCGGGGTGCGCCGCCGCACCGCGGTGCGCGCGGGGCGTCCGGCCGCGCCGCCCTCCTCGTAGGCCACGCCCGTCCAGTGCTGGACGGGCGGGCGGCCGAAGTCCCGCACGATGCCCTGGAAGCCGGCGCCCCAGAGGAAGGAGTTCATGCCCTGCGGTGTGGTCCACAGGTAGAACGGCGCGTACTGGTTCACGGGGGAGCCGGCCACCCCGCGCTCCCGCATCAAGTAGGCCTTGACGCCGAGTCCGGCGAACGCGTCGAGGAGGTGGCCCCGGGTCGCCACCCGCTCGCGGACGAGCCCCATGTCGTAGGCGGCGGGGAGCGTGATCTCGTACTGCATCGCGTACACGGTCGTACTTCTCCTTACAGGTGGTCGCCGCCGGACGCGAGCAAGGCGAGCAGTCCGCGCACCCCCGCGTCGAAGGCGCTGGTGTCTCCGGAGGCGCGCGCGAGTACGTAACCGCCCTGCACGGTCGCCACGATGGTCGCCGCGAGGTCGCGCGGCACCAGGTCGGCATCGAACTCCCCGCCGTCCACGCCCTCTTGGAGTACCTCGGCGAGCCGGTCGCGGACGTAGGCGATGGTCTCGTCGACCGGTGCGCGCAGTTCCTCGCTCAGGAGCACGTCCGGGTCCATCGTGAGCCGGCCGACGGGGCAGCCGCGCAGGACGTCGCGCTCCCGCAGCAGATACGCGGCCACGCGCGCGTGGGCCGGCCCTCCCGCGTCGAGCAGCCGGTCGACGGCGGCCCGCATCTCCTCACCGGTGCGCCGGATCGCGGCAAGGGCGAGATCCGGCTTGCCGGTGAAGTGGTGGTACATGCTGCCCTGGCCGACACCCGCGCGCTGCAGGATCGCCTTCGGGCTCGTGCCGACGTACCCGCGCTCCCACAAAAGCTCGCGGGTGGTCTCGATCAGACGCTCCGGAGTGTCCTTCATGCGCTGACTGTACATACCAGTAGTTACATACGACAGTACTCTGCTGCGGGAGGCAACCCGCAGCGGTCCGCCTACTCCATCGGAGGTACGTGCGGTGCCGCCGGTCGTACGACGCTTTCGCCCCCGATCGGCGCGAGGCTCGACTCATCACGCACCGCACACGCAACTCTCCGGGAGATGAGTCGGATGCAGACCCTCGCGCACCTCGCAGGAGACGGGCCCGGCCCGTGGATCCTGCTCTTCCCGCTCATCTGGGCGGCCGTCGCCGTCGGCGTCGTCACGCTGCTGCGCCGCACCGCTTGGCGCGGCCGCGGACCGTGGCGGCCCGGACCGCACGCCGACCGGCGCGGCGGCCGGGGGGCCGACGAGCACTCGCCCCTCGCCGTGCTCGGCCGCCGCTTCGCCGCGGGGGAGATCGACGAGGACGAGTACTGGCGCCGGCTGACGGTCCTGAACGAGGAGTTCGGCCACTACGCCACCACCGGCACCCCGCCCGAGAAGGGCGCCGCCTGACGTGGAAGGGCGTCGAGACGGCGTCACCGCCCGGTCAGCCTGCGACGGCCGACCGGGCGGGAGCATGCTCCGACACGCGCACCTCGGGCGCGTCGGGACAGAGGGCGGCCGCAGGTCCGTGGAGCGGGGGCGGCGGCGGGGCCTGCGCCGGGGACGGCACGGACAGGGCGAACCAGACGACCTTGCCGCCGTCGCGGTGCGGCCGCGCGCCCCAGCTCTCGCTGAGCGCCGCGACCATCGCGAGACCGCGTCCGCATGTCGCGCCGGCTTCCAGGTCACGCGCGACGGGCAGCCGCGGATCGTGGTCGTGGACCGACAGCGTGAGCCGCCTGCCGCGCAGCGCGAGCTCCACGGTGCATCTCTTGTCCGGCTCGGCGTGCCGGTGGACGTTGGAGAGCAACTCGGTGACACCGAGCGCGGCGAGATCGGTCAAGGGATCGAGATGCCAGTAGCGCAATTGCGCCGACACGATTCTGCGGACCTGGCCGATCCGCGACGGCAGGGCTTGGAGCTCCACCGTGCAATACCTGCTCGGCTGGCTGATCACGGCTGCGACTCCCCGAATGAGGTCCGGAAGAAGACGAGAACGGATCGAGCGGTACGTTCACGCTGTGGCAGGACCGCCCGCTACATGTCCGGCGGGGCTGGTTCGCAGCGTCATCGCCGGTGCACCCTGAGTAATGATGTGTGACCAGCGTGGCCCAGGGGGTGCGGGCGTGCAACTTCGCAGCCGTCACCGACGGTGAGCGGCGTCAGGTGGCGCGCGTTCCGGCCCGGCGCACGGCCTCGATGAACTGCCGGACCGCAGGCGGCCCCGCCTGCCTGCTCTGCCCGCCAAGCCGCAGCAGATACCGACGGCCGTCGACCTCGGCCGTCGCCCGGTCGTCGGGGCCGAACCAGGGCTTGCCCGCCCGGACTTCGTCCAGGGGAGCGCTGTCGATCTCACTGCCGTAGCTGGTGAGGAGTTCGAGCCTGCCGCCCGTGATCCGGATCTGACCGGCCCGGGTCAGCGAGCGCAGCCGCCGCCCGATCCGCACGCCCGTCGCCGTGAACTCCGGCTCCGCCATGGTGCGCCGCCCCCTCTCCTCCCGCTCTGCGATGCAGTCTGCACGTACCTGCCCGGGAGCACCAGTACGCGCGGGGCCGCGGAGCGGAGCAACGGACGCATCCAGAATATGCGCCCCCCGCCCGCGCGTGCCCTCCTGCGCCAGCCCTGCCTTTGAGCCGCCCAAAGGCATGTTTATGCAGGTGAGAAGGGTGAGGAAGGTGTCTATGATCGAGGCGTCCGGTCAGATCCGACCGGCCCCGCACCGGCCGTTCGGTACCCCGCTCCGTGCGGGCCCCTCCGGCCCGACGCGCGGGACGACGCGAAGGAGCCGCGCGGTGAGCACGACCCAGCAGGGCACTCCGGCGGGCGACGGCCCGGCCGGTGAGCCGGTCCCCACGCTCGACGTCGACCACACGGATGCCGCGTACCGGAGCTGGCTGAAAGAGGCCGTCCGCAAGGTGCAGGCCGACAGCAACCGCTCGGCCGACACACATCTGCTGCGCTTCCCGCTCCCGGAGCACTGGGGCATCGACCTCTACCTGAAGGACGAGTCGACCCACCCCACCGGCAGCCTCAAGCACCGGCTCGCCCGCTCCCTCTTCCTCTACGGGCTGTGCAACGGCTGGATCCGGCCGGACCGCCCCGTCATCGAGGCGTCCAGCGGCTCGACGGCGGTCTCGGAGGCGTACTTCGCGAAGCTGATCGGCGTGCCCTTCATCGCGGTGATGCCGCGTACGACCAGCGCCGAGAAGTGCCGCCTGATCGAGTTCCACGGCGGCCGGTGCCACTTCGTCGACGACCCCAGGACCATGTACGAGGAGTCGGCGGCCCTGGCCGCCCGCACGGGCGGCCACTACATGGACCAGTTCACGTACGCGGAGCGGGCCACCGACTGGCGCGGCAACAACAACATCGCCGAGTCGATCTACCGGCAGATGGAGCTGGAGCGCTATCCCTGCCCCACGTGGATCGTGGCGACGGCCGGGACGGGCGGCACCTCGGCGACCCTCGCCCGCTACGTCCACTACATGCAGCACGACACCCGCGTCTGCGTCGCCGACCCGGAGAACTCCTGCTTCTTCGAGGGCTGGACGCAGAACGACCCCGACGCCTCCAGCGACTGCGGCTCGCGCATCGAGGGGATCGGCCGCCCCCGCATGGAGCCGAGCTTCGTGCCCGGTGCCATCGACCGCATGATGAAGGTGCCCGACGCGGCGAGCGTCGCAGCCGTCCGGGCGCTGGAGCGGGCGATCGGCCGCAAGGCCGGCGGCTCGACGGGCACGGGCCTGTGGAGCGCGCTCAAGATCGTCGCGGAGATGGTGGCGGAGGGCCGCAAGGGCAGCGTGGTCACCCTGCTGTGCGATCCGGGCGACCGCTACCTGGACAAGTACTACTCCGACGCGTGGCTGCGGGACCAGGGCCTGGACATCGGCCCCTATACCCGGACCCTCGAACAGCTGCTGGTCACGGGGGTGTGGCCGACGCGGGAGGCGTGAGCGCCGCGGGGTCCCGTCCGTGACCCCGCGCCCGCGCTCTCAGCCCCCGGGCGCGGGGAACTGCGCCAGCGGGACAGCGGCCCTGCCGGAGGAGTGGCGGGCTGCCGGGCCGTCAGATCTCTGTACCGGGATCCGGCTCACCCGCGACGACGAGCCGCACGTGCTCACCGGCCTCGGCGCGCGCCTCGGCCGGCAGCCCCGCGTCCGTCACCAGCGTGTCCACCTGATCCAGGGAGGCGAACGAACTCAGGCCCACCGTCCCCCACTTGGTGTGGTCGGCCACGACCACCACCCGCCGCGCGGACTGCACGAGCCGCCGGTTCGTCTCCGCCTCCGCCAGGTTCGGCGTGGACAGACCCGCCCCGGGGCTGATCCCGTGCACCCCGAGGAAGAGCACGTCGAAGTGGAGCGCCGCGATCGCCTGGTCGGCGACCGGCCCCACCAGGGAGTCGGACGGCGTGCGCACACCGCCGGTCAGCACCACGGTCGCCGCGCCCGGCCGGGTGCCCGCGCTGCGCTGCGCCGCGTGGAACACGTCGGCCACCCGCACCGAGTTGGTGACCACCGTCAGGTCCGGCACGTCGAGCAGCTGCTGGGCCAGCGCGTACGTCGTCGTACCGCCGGACAGGGCGATCGCGGTGCCGGGCGCGGCGAGCGTCGCCGCGGCGCGCGCGATGTCCTCCTTGGCGCTCAGTTCGAGCCCCGACTTCGCCTCGAAGCCCGGCTCGTGCGTGCTCGCCTCGACGACCGGGACGGCCCCGCCGTGCACCTTCTCCAGGACACCCTGGCGGGCCAGCGCGTCGAGGTCGCGGCGGACCGTCATGTCGGAGACGCCGAGCTTCCTCGTCAGCTCGTTCACCCGGACGCCGCCGCGCCGGCGCACCTCGTCGAGGATCAGGGCGCGGCGCTGCTCCGCGAGGAGGTTCTGGTTCTCGCTCACGTCCCGTCGGATCCCTTCACCCGTCCCGCCCGCCACCCGGCGCGCTCTGCTGCGTCATCCTCGCACGCGCCGCCGACGGCCGTCCCACCCGCCCGCGGGGGACCGGCACGGCGGCGCCCGGTGCATCGGTGCCACAACGATCGGGGAGATTCCGTGACGGGGAGTGCGCCCGCGCGACCCGGAGCGGGATTCTGGTAGGTGGTCAGAACGGGGGACGCAGATGACGCTCGGGAACCAGAAGGACGAGCAGGACCGGACCGGCGCACGGGGCCCGGCGGGCCCGGCGACGGCGGCGGACGAGACCGCCCTGGAACTGCTCGTGCACGGAGTCGGCGGCACCACACCCCAGGAGATGCTCGGCGACCCGCGCACGGTCCGCGTCTCCGGCGACGAGACCGCGGCGGTCTTCCGCCGGGTCGAGGACGCCGACGCCGAGCGCCGCCCGGACGACTACCGCGGCAAACCCGTCCCCGAGGCGTACGTGTGGTCCAACCTCACCTCGGGCAACGGCTCCCGGGCCCTGTGGCTGTTGCTGCTGCCGTTCATGGTCGTCAACATCGCGCACTGGATGCGCCCCGACGCCCTGCGCCGCTCCGGCGCCGTCCGCCTCTACGGCCTGCTCGTCCGCCTCGCCGGACTCACCCTCACCGTGCTCTTCGCCGCCGCGGCCTGCGAGGTCGCGCTCGATCTGACGGCATGGCAGTGCGCGGGGACCGCGGCGTGCGGCGCCCGGCGGGCGTGGCTCGGCTTCCTCTCCGTGGACGCGCACGGCGACGGCGGCTGGTGGAGCCAGCCGGGCCGGCGCCTCGCGCTGGCCGCTCTTGTGCCCACCGCCCTGACGGCCCTGCTCTGGTACCTCTCGCACCGCACCTGGAACGCGTACGAGTCCCAGCTGCCGCTGCCGCACCAGCCCGAACCCGACGACGGCGAGGCGAACAACGCCCTCGGCAGGCCCGGGTTCTGGTACGGGCGCCGGCTCGTCGCCCGGCTGCGCGCCGCGCACAGCGCCGCGGGCCTGCTCACCGTCGCCGCGGCCGTCGGCACGTCCGCGGCCCGCCACGACCGGGCGCCCGGCGGCCCCGCGCTCCTGGACCTCCTCGGATGGGTCCTCATCGGCGCCCTGCTCGCGGGGGCGCTCGCCGTCATCGGCGTCGTCGTCCACCGCGGCCGCAGCGAGAACACCCTGGACGTCACCCTGGACCGCGCGCTCGTCCGCCTCCTGCCCTACGGCGCCCTGCTCCTGCTCGCGCTGAGCATGGTGTACGCGGGCTGGTCCCGCCCGCAGTGGCGCTCCTCGGGGCGGCTGCCCGGCGACGCGGTCTTCGGCGGCATCGCCCTCGTCGAGGCCGCGGCGGTCGTGGCCCTCGCCGTCGTCGCCAAGGTGATCTACCGCAGGGCCCCGGACCCCCGCACCGCCCTGCGCGGCCTGGGCGGCCCGGCCACCGCGATGCTCGCCTGCGCCCTCGGCGGCGTGATGACCGGCGGCATCGCGCAGCGCGTCGCCGACTGGCTGGACGGCACCAGCGGCCTCATCGACGGGCCGCCGGTCCTGCTCTCCTGGCAGGCGTCCATGATCCCGCCCCTGCTGGTCGTCCTCGCCGCCCTGTGCGGCGCGCTCGTCCTGCGTACCGCGCGCCTCAAGAAGCGCGAGACGGCCAGGGTCGCGCTCGACTACCACCTCTACGACCGTCCCGGCACGAGCGGCGAACCCGCGGACCCGACCCGCACCCAGCGCATCGCGGGCACCCGCGCGCGGGCCGCCCTCACCGACAAGGCCCCCTTGATGATCGGCGTCGTCTCGTCGGTGACGCTGCTGCTCGGCGCCCTCGCCGTGGCCGGCGCCTGGGCCACCGGCGAGGTGCCGGGCGTCGCCGCCGAGGGCTCGTACTCCGTCGTCCAGGGCGCGGCGGACACCGCGCAGGCGCTCGGCTCCTGGCTGATCGGTTTCGGCTTCATACTGTTCGTCACCTGGGGGCGGCGCGCCTACAAGGACCCCTCCGCCCGCCGCACCATCGGCATCCTCTGGGACGTGGGCACCTTCTGGCCCCGCGCCGCGCACCCCTTCGCGCCCCCCTGCTACGCCGAGCGCGCTGTCCCCGACCTGACCTGGCGCATGGCCACGTGGACCCGGGCCACCGGCGGCCGCCTGATCCTCTCCGGTCACTCCCAGGGCAGCGTCCTCGCCGCGGCCGCCGCCTGGCAACTGCCGCCCTCCGTGAGGAAGCGCGTCGGACTGCTCACCTACGGGTCACCGCTGGAGCGGCTCTACGGCCGCTGGTTCCCGGCGCACTTCGGCCCCGGCGCCCTGGCCGCCCTGCACCGGCAGGTCGACTGCTGGCGCAACCTGTACCGCGAGACCGACCCGATCGGCGGCCCCATCCGCCTGTCCGGCGGCTGCGGTCCGGGCGTCGACCACCCCGCCCTGCCCGACCCGCTCGCCTACGGCCGGACCGCCGAACACCCGCTGCCCGCACCGATCCTGGGCCACGGCGACTACCAGGCCGACCCGGTCTTCGCGCAGGAGCGGGCGCGGCTGCTGGCCCGCCTCAGACCGGGCGTCCCGCAGCCGCGCCCGGAGGCCGGGCCACCGGAGGCGTGAGCGGGGCTCAGGGCAGCTCGGGCAGGTCGTCCGGGTACAGGAGCGTGAGGTCGTCCGTGTCCGGCTCGTCGACCTGGGCGACCCGTCCCGCGTGCCGCTCCACCATCGACTCGAAGGTCTGGCGCGCGGTCCGTCCGTTGCCGAACGCCGGGCCCTTGGGGAGCGCCGTGAAGTACGCGAGCAGCGCCTGCGGCGTCCCCGGGGCGAGCCGGTACTCGTGCTCCTCGGCCTGCTGCTCCACGATGCGCAGCAGCTCCTCGGGGACGTAGTCGGAGAAGGTGATGGTCCGTGAGAAGCGGGACGCCACACCGGGGTTGACCGAAAGGAACCGCTCCATCTCCGCGGTGTAGCCCGCGACGATGACGACAACGGAGTCCCGCTGGTCCTCCATCAGCTTCACGAGCGTGTCGATCGCCTCACGGCCGAAGTCGCGCCCGGAGTCCTCGGGGGAGAGGGCGTACGCCTCGTCGATGAAGAGCACGCCGCCGTGGGCGCGCTGGAAGGCCTCCTGGGTGCGGATCGCCGTCGACCCGATGTGCTCGCCGACCAGGTCGACGCGGGACACCTCGACGAGGTGCCCCTGTTCCAGGACGCCGAGCCCGGCGAGGATCTCGCCGTACAGCCGCGCCACCGTCGTCTTGCCGGTGCCGGGGGAGCCGGTGAAGACCAGGTGCCGGCGGACGGACGCCGCCTTGAGGCCGGCCTGCTGCCGCCTGCGCCCCACCTCGATCATGTCGGTGAGCGCCCGCACCTCCCGCTTGACGCTCTCCAGGCCCACCAGGGCGTCGAGTTCACCGAGGACGTCCTTCGACGCACGCGCCGGTTTCGACGCCGCGTCCTGTGGTGCGACCGGGCGCTGGTCAGGCACGGCGGCGAGCAGCCCGACGGTCTGGGTGGCGGTCTGCACGGCCGGTTCCGCGGCGGCCGCGGAGCCGCCGGGGCGGACACCGCCGCTCTCGTCGCTCGCGCACTCCTCCACGACGGGGCCGTCCTCCGCGAACTCGTAGCCGCCGCGCGCGCACCGCTCCGTGCGGCACTTCTTCAGGGTCGTGCGGCAGCCGTCCAGGACGTGGAAGCCGTAGCCGCCGCTGCCCGTGACCCGGCAGCCGGTGAAGGTGCCCCGGCCGCCCGCGGACACGTAGAACCCCGCCTCCGCGGGCGAGGTGACCGTGCAGCGCTCGATCGTCGGGTCGGCGCCCTTGGTGACGATGACGCCCGTCTGCGTCGCGTCCACCGTGCAGTTGGCGAGGGTGCCGCCGCTGCCGTGGTCGCGGAACCAGGCGCCGGTCGCGGCCTCGCGGATGCGGCAGTCGTCCAGCTGCGCGCTCGCCCCGTCGCTCACCGACACGGCCGTGTTGCGCACCTGGGTCAGATCGCTGTCGACGACGTCGACGCGTGAGCCGCGGTCGAGCACGAACAGCGCGTCCGGCACGTCGTGCACCCGGCACGCGTCGAGCACGGCGGTCGCGCCGTCGCTCACCCACACCGCCGGATAGTCGCCCGTGCTGTCGAAGATCTCGCACTGGTTGGCGTCCACGCGCGTGCCCGGGTCCCACACCGACAGACCGTTGCGCCCGAACTGCCGTACGGAGGAGCGGGTGAGCGTCAGTACCGACCGGGAGCGCAGGTCGATCGCGTTCTCCGGGATGTCGTGGATGCGGCAGTCCGCGAGCGTGAGCACCGCGTCCGTGTCGAGCGTGACGCCGTCGGCCGTCGTGCGGTGCACGTCGCAGTCGGTGAGGTGGGCGGCGGCCCGGCCGGTGATCTGCACCCCCGAGCCCCTGACCTCGTACACCTCGCAGCCGACGGCCTCCAGGCCGCTGTGCTCACCGGTCGCGGAGAGCCCCGCGCCGCTCGTGTGGTGCACCCGGCAGCGCTCCAGGCGCGGATGGGCCCCGCCGCGCACGGCGACCCCGGCCTGCCCGGCGGCGACGACCTCGCACTCCTCGAACACCCCGCCCCCGCCGTCCACGACGGCGATGCCGATGCCCGCCGGGTTGTCCACCACGCAGCGCCGCACGGTCGGCCGGGCGCCGCCGCGCACCTCGATCCCGGAGGCGGAGCGGGTGACGACCCGTATGTCCACGAGTTCCGGGGCGCCCTCCTCGACGAGCAGCGCGGGCGCCGCCGCGTCCTGCCCCTCGACGTGCAGGTCCTGGACGGTCGCCGAGGCCCGCACGGTCAGCGGCACCCCGTCGGCGGGCGCGATGCGCACCGAGCCGGGGGAGCCCTCGGGGCCGCGCAGGGTCACGGCGCGCTGGACGACGAGATTCTCCCGGTACGTGCCGGGGGCGATGGTCAGCACGTCCCCGTCGGCGGCCGCTTCCAGGGCGGCGGCCAGCGACGCGTACTCACCCGTGCGGCGCCGCCACCGCGATGTGCCGGTGTGCGTCACCTGGACCGTGCCCTGTGCCATGGCGCTGATCTGCCCCCACCTCGTCAATACGCGGGCCGTCCTCACGCCCTGCCCGGCGTCTGTCCTGCGAAAGGTGGGTCCACCGTAGCGTGCGCGGGGCACGGCGGTTGACCGCGGCCGAAGCCCGTCAGCTGCCCGCGCCCGTCCGCCCCCAGTCGGGACCGGCGATGTCCCAGGCCTGGTCCAGGCGCGCGTACCGGCGGCGGACCATGCGCCACAGGACGAGGCGGCGGGCGCCCTCCACGAGGCCGGTCAGGGCGACGCCCGCGCCGACCCCCGCGAGCACCGCGTGCGTGGCGGCGGTGGCCCGGTCGAGCGGCCGGCCCACGACGTGGCCCCGCCGGTCGGTCCAGAGCGGGAAGGTCTCGCCCGCGCGCGGGGAGGTGAGCCCGGCGACGACCCGGTCACGGTGGCGCGATCCGTCCGGCGCCGTCCAGGTCGCGAGGACCCTGCTGTGCGCGTCCCGCGCGGTGGAGGTCTCCGGATCGGGGTCGAGCGGCGGCTGCGCCACCTTCTTGACCACGGTCGCCATGACCTCGTGGCGCCGGTCGTGCTGCTCCTGGACCGAGCGGTACAGGGCGTCGCGGGACATGGAGGCCGCGACGGTGCCGGCGGCCGGTGCGCCGACGACGACGAGGACCAGCGCGACGAGCGCGATCCAGGCCTCCGCCAGGTCGGTGCCGCGGCGCAGCGGATTGTGGCGCCAGCGCCAGAGCCCGGTGATCACCCGCACGGACCGCACCCCCTTCCACCCCCGTCCTGGACCTGGACAGCGACATGCTGCCATTGTCCTTCAACGAGCGTGCCGGGGCACCGGGTTCCCCCGTCGGCCGGGGCTCATGCGAGCACCGTGACCGGATCTCCCACCCGCACCGTGCCGCGCGTCAGGGGTACCAGGTTCGTCCCGAAGCAGAGCTGGTCGCCGAAGCGCCGGTGGCGGGCCAGGGTGCGCAGCGGCTCCTTGCCGCGCTCCGCCGTCTCCTGGTCGGTGGTGGTGACGACGCACCGGCCGCACTTCTTGGTGATGCGGAAGGCGACGGAGCCGATCGCGATGCGCGACCAGTCGTCCTCCGCCCAGGGAGGGGTCCCCGAGACGACCACATTCGGCCGGAAACGGTTCATCGGAAGGGGGCCCTCGTCGGCGTGGTCGCCCTGGGCGATCAGCGAGTTGAGGGCGTCGAGCGAGGAGAGGGTGGTCACCAGGAGGGGGTAGCCGTCGGCGAAGCTGACCGTCTCGCCGGGCTCGGCGTACTGCGGGTCGATGGGGCGTCCGGTCGCCGGGTCGGCGAGGTGCAGCATCCGGATGTCCGTCTCCAGGTAGGCGCTCCACCAGGCGTGCGCCGCCGGGGCGGCGAGCACGGCCTCGACCTTGTCCCGCCAGATCTGGACGGTGGTCGTGCCGGCGGGCTCGGGCACCTCGACCGTCAGCGGGTCCCGGCCCGGCGCGCGGAGCCGGATACCGCCGGGCAGTTGCTCGGCGGCGGCCGGCGCCAGCCGCGGGTACTGGCGCTGCGTGACGATCTTGTTCTCGGCGTCGATCAGCACCCAGCGACGGTCTCCCGCGAGCCCCCACGGTTCCACGGCCGCCTCACGCGGCGCGTGCCCCCGAACCGCCTTCAGCGGGTAGACGTGTATCGAACTGAGTGCAGGTTGCGACATGGGGCCATCCTGCCAGCCGGCACTGACAGCCCCTGGTGCGGGCGAGCGAACGCGGCGGGGTCAGTAACCGCGGTACTGCTGGCGGTTGTACGGATCCTCGTACGGCGCCGGGGCGGGCCGGGGCGCGGCCGGGCGCATCGCCTCGTAGCCGGTGCCCGGGGCCGGGCGCTGCGGCTGGGCCTGCTGCTGGTAGCCACGGGGCGCGGCCTGCTGCTGGTAACCCCGGGGCGCGGCCTGCTGCGGGATGTACGCGGCCGGGACCTGCTGCATCGGGGCGTGCTGCTGGGTTCCGTAGCCGTACTGCGGCGACGGCGCGGACGGGAGGGCGGGCAGGGCCGAGGGCAGGGCGGGCAGCTGGCTCCCGGTGTCGTACGCGGAGGGGACCCGGATCGGGGCGATCTGGGGAGTGCCCCGTTCTGCGACCAGGGAGTCGTAGATCGGAGTGTCCGGGAAGGACGGCGCGGAGTAGTAACCGCCGCCATAGGTGGAGCGGGGGGAGGTCATGGCACATAAGTTAAGCCCACGATGTGGTCGTTGGGGAGACCGATAAGAGGGTTCTTTTGCGTGTCGGCCGGGCCTGCGTGTCCCCAATGTGAGCGAACTTGGCAAAAACGGTCGTCACGGGACGCCAGGATCGTGTAAATGCCGCGTTCCTGACGGGTTACCGAGGGTCGCCGACGGGGGCGGACCGGTGATCTTCACCCGTGTCTCTGGGGTCTTTCGGGGGCCGGGGAATAGGTTGGCCGGGAATCCGGAGAGGAACGTTGGGGGCAGACATGACAATGACCAAAGGCGCGAATGTCGCGGTGCCGGCTCCCGCGGTGCGGGTCGAATTGGGGTGGCGGTCCGGTCCCGGCGTGCCCGACGCCGACGCCTCGGCCCTCCTCCTCGTCTCCGGGAAGGTCCGCTCCGACGCGGACTTCGTCTTCTACAACCAGCCCGCGCACGCGTCCGGCGCGGTCCGGCACGAGGGCAAGAGCACGGCGGACGGCGCCGTCACGGACACGCTGGTCGTCGACCTCGCGCGCGTGGAGCCGGTCATCGAGCGGATCGTGCTCGCCGCGTCCGCGGACGGCGGCACGTTCGGACGGGTCCCGGGGCTGTACATCCGGGTCGTCGACGCGGCGGCCGGCACCGAACTGGCCCGTTTCGAGAGCGCCGACGCGACGGTGGAGAGCGCCTTCGTCCTGGGCGAGCTGTACCGGCGCCAGGGCGCCTGGAAGTTCCGGGCCGTCGGCCAGGGCTACGACAGCGGCCTCGCCGGCCTCGCCACGGACTACGGCATCAGCGTGGACGAACCGCAGCGCACCCCGCCGCCCGCACCCACGCCCGCCGCCGCTCCGGCCGCCCCGGCGAGTCCGCCGCCCCCGCCGGCCCCCGCCCCCGAGCCCGTCCGCCTGACCAAGGTCACGCTGACCAAGGCGTCGCCCACCGTCTCCCTGGCGAAACAGGGCGGCACCTCCGGCACGATGCGGGTCAACCTCAACTGGGAGGTGCGCAAACAGTTCAGCGGCTGGGGAAGCAAGCGGGGACGGGCCACCGCGCTCCACCGCGATCTCGACCTCGACCTGTGCGCCCTCTTCGAACTCGCCGACGGCCGCAAGGGGGTCGTCCAGGCGCTCGGCAACGCCTTCGGAGCGCTGCACCAGCCCCCGTACATCCACCTCGACGGCGACGACCGCAGCGGAACGGTCGCCACCGGCGAGAACCTCAGCGTCAACCTCGACCACAAGGACGCCTTCCGCCGCATCCTCGTCTTCGTGACGATCTACGAGGGGGCGCGCAGCTTCGCCGACCTGCACGCCACGGTCACGCTGCAACCGGGCGGCGGGGCGCCCATCGACTTCTCCCTGGACGAGTGCACGGTGCCCTCCACGGTGTGCGCGCTCGCCCTGATCACCAACGAGGGCGGCGACCTGACCGTCCAGCGCGAGGCCCGCTACCTCGTCCCGGACCGCGGCGTCAGCCCGCAGCGCACCGTGGACCGCGTCTACGGGTGGGGCATGAACTGGAGCCCGGGCCGCAAGTAGGCGCGCGCCGCCCCCGCCGCCTACTGCTCGGGTGCCGGGTCGGGGCGCGCGTACGTACGGCCCTTCCAGGCCGCGCCCAGGCCCCGGTAGTGCTGCACCGCGGAGTCCACCGTCATGAGCAGGTACAAGAACGCGGTGAACGGGAGCAGCGGAGCGAGCCACAGCGGCTGCCGGTAGTAGCGCAGCATCGGGACGTAGGTCCCCGTCATCACGGCCCACGCGAGCGCCCCGAGCAGCACGGTCGGGGCGCTGGACGCGACAAGGCCCGCGCACACGGCCGCGGGCGGCACCAGGTAGACCAGCGCGAGGCCGAGCACCGTGCCGAGGAGCACCAGCGGACTGTGCCGCAACTGCGCGTACGCGCTGCGCGACACCATCCGCCACAGGTCGGCGAGGCGCGGATAGGGCCGCACACTGTCGACGTGGTCGGCGAGGCCCAGCCAGATGTGGCCCCCCGAGCGCTTCACGGCCCGCGCGAGCGACACGTCGTCGATCACCGCGTGCCGGATGGCGTCCGGGATCCGGGCCCGTTCGGCCGCCCGCGTCCGCAGCAGGACACAGCCGCCCGCGGCGGCGGCCGTGCGCGCCTCGCGCTTCGCGATGCGCCGGAACGGATAGAGCTGCGCGAAGAAGTAGACGAACGCGGGCACGACGAGCCGCTCCCACCCGCTCACCACCCGCAGCCGCGCCATCTGCGACACCAGGTCGAAGCCGCCCGTGTGCGCCGCCGCCACCAGCGTGCGCAGGCTGTCCGGCTCATGGGCGATGTCCGCGTCGGTCAGCAGCAGGAACTCCGGGTCACGCGCGCGTGCCAGGGCGATGCCGTGCCGCACCGCCCACAGCTTCCCCGTCCAGCCGGCGGGCGGCTCCCCGGGCGAGCCGACCGTCAGCGCGAGCCCGCCGTGCAGCCGGGCCAGCTCCCGCGCCACCTCGCCGGTCCCGTCCGTACTGCCGTCGTCCACCAGGAAGATCTCCGCCCGGCCCGGATAGTCCTGGGCGAGCAGCGACGGCAGGCTGTCCGGCAGGACCGCCGCCTCGTCCCGGGCCGGGACGACGACGCACACGTCCGGCCACCGCGCGGGCTCCGCGCCCGGCGGCAGCCGCAGGTCCGTGCGCCAGAAGAACCCCTGGCAGAACAGCAGCCACAGCCACGCGGCCGACGCGGCCGCGGTGATCCACACAACGACGTCCATCCGCCGCAGTCTGCCCCACGGCCGCGGCCCTGTCGGTCCTATCGACTATGGTTTCCGGGTGAAGATCGCGCTCATGGACTCGGGAATCGGACTGCTCGCGGCCGCCGTCGCGGTACGGACCCTGCGGCCGGACGCCGATCTCGTGCTCTCCTCGGACCCCGACAGCATGCCCTGGGGCCCGCGCACCCCCGAAGACGTCCGGTGGCTGGCGCTCGCCGCCTGCGAGGCCGCCGCCGCGCACCGGCCGGACGCGCTGATCATCGCCTGCAACACGGCGTCCGTGCACGCCCTGCCGGCCGTGCGCGCCCGGCTCGAACCGGCGATCCCCGTCATCGGCACCGTCCCCGCGATCAAGCCGGCCGCGGCGGCAGGCGGGCCCGTCGCCATCTGGGCCACCCCCGCCACCACGGGCAGCCCCTACCAGCGGGGTCTGATCCGGGAGTTCGCCCAGGGCGTCGAGGTCACCGAAGTGCCCTGCCCGGGCCTTGCCGACGCGGTGCAGTGGGCCGACGAGGAGGGCATCGACCGGGCCGTCGCGGCCGCGGCCGCCCTCACCCCGCGTGACGTGCGCACGGTCGTCCTCGGCTGCACCCACTACGAACTGGTGGCGGAGCGCATCCAGGCCGCGGTGCGGCGGCCCGGCGCCGCCCCGCCCGCCCTGCTGGGCAGCGCCGGCGCCGTCGCCGCGCAGGCCCTGCGCCGGATCGGCGAGCGGCCCCCGGCCCGGCCGGACGCCCGGGGCTCCCTCACCGTGCTCCTCAGCGGCCGCACGGAGACGCTCCCGCCGGCCGCGCTCACGTACGCCGAAGGACGCTCCTTGCAGGCCGTGAGCCACGTCGGCTGAGCGCCGGGCAGCGAGGTCGGGGCGCCGGGACGGTCACGCTCCGCTACCCCGTGCTTTCGTCCGGGAACATGAGTAGGCTCGTACGCATGAGGGAACACGCCGCCGACGAACACCCCGGGCGACGCTCTTCCGCCCACGCGAGCGACATCTGGACCGGCCGGGCACGCAACCGCGTGCAGTGGCTGCTGGCCCTGGGCGGCTTCGCCTGCCTGGCCCTCGGCATCGAACTGGCCGTGGTCAGCTCCTGGGCCACCGGCATCGCCGCCCTGGCCATGTCCGTGATCGGCCTGATCGCCGCGGGTCTGCTCATCCTCTTCGGCACCCTGGCGTTCCTGCACGTCTCCGTGAAGGTAGACAAGGAGCACCTGGAAGTGCGCTGCGGCCACATCGGCCTGCCGCGGCGCCGCATCCCGCTCGCCGATGTCGTCGACGCGGACTTCGCGCCGTCCGTCACGCCCCGGCAGTGGGGCGGCTGGGGGTACCGCTGGCGCCCCGAGATCGGCATGGCCGTCGTGGTGCGCCGCGGTGAGGGCCTGGTGCTCAGCCTCGGCGACGGCCGCAAGTTCACGGTGACCGTGGACGACGCGGAGAGCGCGGTGCGGCACATCCGCGACCGCCTCACGCCGAAGAAGGCCAAGCCCCGCATCTGACCCCGCGCGCCGCTCGTGCGACCGGCAGGGGCCGCTCCGGCCGGCGTGTCCTGCCGACAGGGACGCGCCGTACACTCCCCGGGTGACCGCCACCGCACCTTCCGTCGCCCCGTCGGACGAGCCAGCCGCGCACCCCGCTCGCCCCTCCCACCTGCGACGGCTCGTGCCCGTCGGCCTGGCGGTCGCCGCCGGGCTGCTGCTCTACGCGAGCTTCCCGCCGCGTGAGCTGCCCTGGCTGGCGCCGCTGTCGTTCGGCCTCTTCGGTGCCGCCGTGCACGGGCGCCGGCTGCGGGCCGGGTTCGGCCTCGGGCTCGTCCTCGGCCTGGCCTACCTCGTGCCGCTGCTCTCCTGGACCGGCGTCGACGTCGGACCGCTGCCGTGGCTCGCGCTCGCCGTCGCGGAGGCGCTGGTGCTCTCCCTGGCCGGCCTGGGCATCGCGTACGTGTCGCGGCTGCCGCTGTGGCCGCTGTGGGCCGCCGGCGTCTGGATCGCCGACGAGGCACTGCGCGCCCGGTTCCCGTTCGGCGGGTTCCCCTGGGGGAAGGTCGCCTTCGGCCAGCCCAGCGGCGTCTTCCTGCCGCTGGCCTCGCTGGGCGGCACCCCGCTGCTCGGCTTCGCCGTGGTGCTGTGCGGCTTCGGCCTCGCCGCGCTCGCCCTGCGCGGCCTCGGCCTGTACCGCGCCGGTGCGCGCGGCGCGCGGCTCCTGCGGGACGGCACCGTCGGCGCCGCTGCCGTCCTGACTGCCGCGCCGCTGATCGCCGGCGCCGCGACCTCGCCCTTCGTGTCGAACGCGGCGCAGGACGGCACCGCCCGCGTGGCGCTCATCCAGGGCAATGTGCCGCGCATGGGCCTGGACTTCAACGCCCAGCGCCGGGCCGTGCTCGACTACCACGTGCGCGAGACCATGAAGCTCGCGACGAGGATCGACGCGGGCGAGGTGAAGCGGCCCGACCTCGTCCTGTGGCCGGAGAACTCCTCCGACATCGACCCGTACGTCAACCAGGACGCGTACGACGAGATCAGCCGGGCCGCCCGGGCCGTCCGCGCGCCGATCTCGGTCGGCGCCGTCGTCACCGCGAAGGACGGCTCGGCGCGCAACCGGCTCATCCTCTGGGACCCCGAGAAGGGCCCCGGCGCGGTCTACGACAAGCGGCACCTCCAACCGTTCGGCGAGTACATGCCGTACCGCAGCTTCTTCCGGATCTTCAGCAAGGACGTGGACCGCGCCGGGGAGTTCGTCCCCGGCAAGAAGGCCGTCGCCTTCGACATGGCGGGCACGAAGATCGGCAACGTGACCTGTTACGAGGCGGCCTTCGACGACGTCGTGCGCGACCAGGTCCGCGAAGGCGCGCAGATCCTCTCCGTGCCGAGCAACAACGCCACGTTCGACCGCAGCCAGATGACATACCAGCAGCTCGCCATGGACCGGGTGCGCGCCGTCGAGCACGGCCGGGCCGTCATGGTCCCGGTCACCAGCGGCATCAGCGCGGTGATCCGGCCGGACGGCTCGGTCGCGCAGCACACCGGGATGTTCGAGGCCGCCACCCTCGTCGCCGACGTCCCCAAACGCACCGCGCGGACCCTCGCCACGCGGCTGGGCGCCGGGCCCGAGGCGCTGCTCGTGGCGGTCGGCCTCGGCGGCCTCGCCTGGGCCGTCGTGCGCGCCCGCACCGGCCGGCGCTCGGACGCCTGAGCCCCCGGCGCCCGGTTAGGGTCGAGGGCATGGCGACTCCAGAGTTCATCCGCGCGATCCGGGCCCACGCCGGCCACCAGCTGCTGTACCTGCCCGGCGTCACCGCCGTGGTCTTCGACGATGCGGGCCGGCTGCTCCTCGGGCGCCGCGCCGACACGGGCCGGTGGGAGCTGCCCGCGGGCATCGCCGAGCCCGGCGAGCAGCCCGCGGACGTCGCCGTCCGGGAGGTCCGGGAGGAGACCGGCGTCGAGTGCGTCGCCGAACGCGTCGTCCTGGTCCAGGCGGAGCCGCCGCTCACGTACCCGAACGGCGACGTGTGCCAGTTCATGGACACGACGTTCCGCTGCCGGGCCACCGGCGGCGAGGCGCGCGTGAACGACGACGAGTCCCTGGAGGTCGCCTGGTACGCCCTCGACGCGCTGCCGCCGCTGCGCGACCACGCGCTGCTGCGCATCAAACAGGCCCACTCCGAGGGGCCGGCATGGTTCGCGACCATGAGCGAGCGCTGAAGTATGGGTGCCGGCCACATCGGGCGACGTCAGCGCGGTGCCTAGGGTGCGACCATGACCCCGCGCACCCCTGACGCCGCACCCCACGCCACCCCGCTCGACCTCGGCGGACGCACCGCCCTCGTCACCGGCGCCGCCGGCGGCATCGGCCGGGCCTGCGCCCTGCGGCTCGCCGCCGCCGGCGCCAAGGTGCGCGCGGTCGACCGGGACCCCGAGGGCCTTGCGACGCTGGCCGGGCGGACGGACGGCATCGAACCGTACGTCCTGGACCTCACCGACCTCGACGCCGCCGAGGCCGCGGCGGTCGGCGCCGACGTCCTCGTCAACAACGCCGGTATCCAACTGGTGCGCCCCATCGAGGAGTTCCCGCCCGACGTCTTCCACACCGTCCTCACGGTGATGCTGGAAGCGCCGTTCCGGCTGATCCGCGGAGCCCTGCCGCACATGTACGAGCAGGGCTGGGGCCGCATCGTCAACGTGTCGTCCGTGCACGGCCTGCGCGCCTCCGCGTACAAGAGCGCCTACGTCGCCGCGAAGCACGGCCTCGAAGGGCTGTCGAAGACCGCGGCGCTGGAAGGCGCCCCGCACGGCGTCACCTCGAACTGCGTCAACCCCGCCTACGTGCGCACCCCGCTCGTCGAGCGGCAGATCGCCGACCAGGCCGCACAGCACGGCATTCCCGAGGAACGGGTGGTCGGCGAGGTGCTGCTGCGCGACAGCGCCCTGAAGCGGCTCATCGAACCGGCCGAGGTCGCCGAGGCGGTGGCCTACCTGTGCTCGCCGCAGGCGTCGTTCATAACCGGCACGTCGTTGACGCTCGACGGCGGCTGGACCGCGCACTGAGACGCGGGCGATCCTGATGAGCATGGAGCAGCCCCCGCCGCAGGCACCCGCCGGTGACGCGCAGGCCCCGTACCTCCAGCTGCTCGCCCGGGGCGCCTCCGCCGACGCCTACGAGCAGCCGGTGCTGCTGGCCCGCGCCGAGGGTGCTGCGCCCGCGCGGATCGCCGCGCTGGAGGACGCCAAGCGGCTCGCGCTCGGGGTGCGCGCGGAGATGGAGGGCCGGCGGCGCCGCGAGGCCGAGCTGTCCGCCCTGTTCGAGACCGCCCACGACCTGGCGGGACTGCGCGACCTCGACGCCGTCCTCCAGGCCATCGTGCAGCGCGCCCGCTCCCTGCTCGGCACCGACGTGGCGTACCTGACACTGAACGACCCGGCGCGCGGCGACACCTGCATGCGGGTCACCGAAGGGTCCGTCGCGGCCCGCTTCCAGCAACTGCGCCTCGGGATGGGGGAGGGACTCGGCGGCCTCGTCGCGCAGACCGCGCGGCCCTACGTCACCGACAACTACGGGCAGGACGTGCGCTTCCAGCACACCCGCACCATCGACGCCGGGGTCCAGGACGAGGGCCTCGTCGCGATCCTCGGGGTACCGCTGACGCTGGGTTCGCACGTGATCGGAGTGCTCTTCGCGGCCGACCGGCGCGCGCGGGTCTTCGAGCGGGAACAGATCGCGCTGCTCGGCTCGTTCGCCGCGCTCGCCGCCGCGGCCATCGACACCGCGAACCTGCTGACCGAGACCCGCGAGGCCCTCGGCGAGCTGGAGCGGGCCAACGAGATCATCCGGGACCGCAGCGGCGTCATCGAGCGCGCCTCCGACGTGCACGACCGCCTCGCCGAGCTGGTGCTGCGCGGCGGCGGCGTGCACGACGTGGCCGCCGCCGTCTCCCAGGTGCTCGACGGCACGGTGGAGTTCACCGACGCGGACACCGCCCCGGGCGAGGCCGTCGAGGTCTCCCGCACCGAAGGGCACGCGGTGCGCCTCGGCGCCGACTGGGTCGCGGCGGTCGCCGCGGGCGGTGAACTCCTCGGCGCCCTGGTGCTGCGCGGGCAGCCGGGGCTCGACCCCGTCGACCAGCGGACCCTGGAGCGCGCCGCCATGGTCACGTCGCTGCTGCTGCTCGCCCGCCGCTCCGCCTCCGAGGCCGAACAGCGCGTCCGGGGCGAGCTGCTCGACGACCTGCTCGACGCCCGCGACCGCGATCCGCGCCTGCTGCGGGAGCGGGCCGCGCGCCTCCACGCCGACCTGGGCACCACCCACGTCGTGCTCGCCGCACGGCTAGAGACGGCCGGCGCCGCCGACGCCGACGCCGAGGCCGAGGCCGCCGCGCGCCGCCGCCTGTGGTCGGCGGCGAACCACCTCGCCGCGACCCGGCACGGGCTGGCCGCGGCGCGCGACGGCGGCACGGTCCTGCTCCTGCCGCTGCGCTCCGGCGGCACGGCGTCCGGCATGGCCGCGCACGTGGCCGAGCGGCTCTCCGCCGCGATCCACGAGACGGTCACCGTCGGAGCCTCCGCCCCGGTGGCGGACCTGGTCGCCCGCGCCGAGACCGCCGCCCACGCCTACGCCGAGGCACGGCGCTGCCTGGACGCGCTGCGGCTGCTCGGCCGGGCGGGCGAGGGCGCGGCCGCGGAGGACTTCGGGTTCCTCGGGCTGCTGCTCGCCGACAGCCGGGACATCGGCGGCTTCGTCGACCGCACGATCGGCGAGGTCGTCACCTATGACGAACGCCGGGGGACCGACCTCGTGCGCACGCTCGACGCCTACTTCGCGTCCGGGACGAGCCCGGCCCGCACCAAGGAGGCGCTGCACGTGCACGTGAACACCGTCGCCCAGCGCCTGGAGCGGATCGGCCGGCTGCTCGGCCCGGACTGGCAGGAGCCCGGCCGTTCGCTGGAGATCCAGCTGGCGCTGCGGCTGCACCGGCTGGCGGGCCCGGACCACCGCTGACCCCGTACGCGCGCGCCGTACGGGGCCTGCGGGCCGGGGCCGTCAGACCGTGTGCGCGTCGGCGTGCCGGCCGGGCTCCGGGGCGTCCGTGGTCCGCGGCGCCGCGTCCGCGGTGAGGTCGCGGTGGCGGGTCTCCTTGGCGACGCCCACGGCGAGCAGCGTCACGAGCGCGGCGGCGATCACGTACAGGGAGATCGGCGTCGAGCTGCCGAAGTCGGCCAGCAGGGCCGTCGCGATGAGCGGCGCCGGGGCCCCCGCCGCGACCGAGGCGAACTGGGCGCCGATCGACGCGCCGGAGTAGCGCATCCGCGTCGCGAACATCTCCGAGAAGAAGGCCGCCTGCGGGGCGTACATGGCGCCGTGCAGCACGAGGCCGACGGTGACGGCGAGGATCAGGTTGCCGAAGCTCGCCGTGTCCACCAGGGAGAAGAACGGGAACATCCACAACCCGACCCCGGCCGCGCCCAGCAGGTACACCGGGCGACGCCCGACCCGGTCCGACAGGGCGCCCCAGGCCGGGATGGCGGCGAAGTGCACGGCGGAGGCGATGAGTACGGCGTTGAGCGCCGTCTGCTTGGAGACCCCGGCCGACGTGGTGGCGTACACGAGGATGAAGGCCGTGATGACGTAGTAGCTGATGTTCTCCGCCATCCGCGCGCCGATGGCGACCAGGACGTCGCGCCAGTGGTGCCGCAGGACCGCGACGAGCGGCATCTTCTCGACCGCACCGCCCTGCGTCTTGCGGATCTCGGCCCGGGCCAGCGCCTCCTTGAAGACCGGCGATTCATCGACAGAGAGACGAATCCACAGACCGACCATCACCAGGACGCCGGAGAGCAGGAACGGCACACGCCAGCCCCACGAGGTGAACTGGGCGTCCGACATCAGGGCCGTGAGGGCCGAGAGCACACCGGTCGCGAGGAGCTGGCCCGCGGGCGCGCCGGTCTGCGGCCACGACGCCCAGAAGCCGCGGCGTGCGGCGTCCCCGTGCTCGGAGACCAGGAGCACCGCGCCGCCCCACTCGCCGCCGAGCGCGAAGCCCTGGACCAGGCGCAGCACCGTCAGCAGGACCGGCGCGGCCGCGCCGACCGTGGCGTGGGTGGGCAGCAGCCCGATGGCGAAGGTGGCGCCGCCCATCATGAGCAGGCTGAGGACCAGCAGCTTCTTACGGCCCAGGCGGTCGCCGTAATGCCCGAAGACGAGGGCGCCCAGCGGCCGGGCGGCGAACCCGACGGCGTAGGTCAGGAAGGAGAGCAGCGTGCCGACGAGCGGGTCGGACTCCGGGAAGAACAGCTTGTTGAAGACGAGTGCGGCGGCGGAGCCGTAGAGGAAGAAGTCGTACCACTCGATGGTGGTGCCGATGAGAGACGCGGCGACGATGCGCTTGAGGTTCGACGGAGCGGGTGGAGCGGCTGCGGGCGACGACATCGGCACCACTTCCTGGCGTTCGACGGGGACGGGCGTGTGTGTCGCCACACCGTAGGAACGTGCAGGTCAGAGGCGTATGTGGTGGGACACCATAGTTCGGGGCGCAAGAGTGAGCGGTCCCCCCATGCGGGCGCGCCGACCAGGCGGCGGCCGGGGAGGAGGACGGGCGCGGGGCGCGGAGGCGGGCCGGTGCGACCTGGGGGCGGGGCCCTTTCGGCAACGGGCCGGGCACGAGATATCTTGATGTCGAGCAATATGAGCACGACTGCAGAGACGACGACGGAAGACGTGGAGCGGAGCCCCCGGTGACTGACTCGACCATTATTTACACGCACACTGACGAGGCCCCGGCCCTCGCTACGTACTCCTTCCTTCCGGTCATCGAGGCCTACGCGTCCACCGCCGGTGTGCGCGTCGAGACCCGTGACATCTCCCTGGCCGGCCGCATCCTCGCCGTGTTCCCGGAGTACCTGGAAGAGGGGCAGCGCATCCCCGACGCCCTCGCCGAGCTCGGTGAGCTGGCGAAGACGCCGCAGGCCAACATCATCAAGCTGCCGAACATCTCGGCGTCCATCCCGCAGCTGAAGGCGGCCATCGCCGAGCTGCAGGAGCAGGGCTACGCGCTGCCCGCGTACCCCGACGAGCCGAAGACCGACGAGGAGCGCGAGATCGGCGCCCGCTACGACAAGGTCAAGGGTTCCGCCGTGAACCCGGTCCTGCGTGAGGGCAACTCCGACCGCCGCGCCCCCGCCTCGGTCAAGAACTACGCCAAGGCCCACCCGCACCGCATGGGCGCCTGGTCCGCCGACTCGAAGACGAACGTCGCCACCATGGGCGTCAACGACTTCCGCTCGACCGAGAAGTCCACCGTCCTGGCCGCGGACGACGCCCTGCGTATCGAGCTGGTCGCCGACAACGGCACCACCACGGTGCTGCGCGAGTCGGTACCGGTCCTCGCCGGTGAGGTCGTCGACGCGTCCGTGCTGCGCGTCGCCGCGCTGCGCGAGTTCCTGACCGCCCAGGTCGCCCGCGCCAAGGAAGAGGGCGTCCTCTTCTCCGCGCACCTGAAGGCCACCATGATGAAGGTCTCGGACCCGATCATCTTCGGCCACGTCGTGCGCGCCTTCTTCCCCGAGACGTTCGCCCGCTTCGGCGCCGACCTCGCCGCCGCCGGACTCACCCCGAACGACGGCCTCGGCGGCATCTACAAGGGCCTGGAGTCCCTGCCGAACGGCGCCGACATCAAGGCGTCCTTCGAGGCCGAGCTGGCCGCGGGCCCGGACCTGGCCATGGTCGACTCCGACCGCGGCATCACCAACCTGCACGTGCCCTCCGACGTCATCATCGACGCCTCCATGCCGGCGATGATCCGCACCTCGGGCCACATGTGGGACAAGAACGGCGACGAGGCCGACACGCTCGCCGTCATCCCGGACTCCTCCTACGCGGGCGTCTACCAGGTCGTCATCGACGACTGCCGCGCCAACGGCGCCTTCGACCCCGCGACCATGGGCTCCGTGCCGAACGTCGGCCTCATGGCGCAGAAGGCCGAGGAGTACGGCTCGCACGACAAGACCTTCGAGATCCCGGCCACGGGCACCGTCCGCCTGGTGAACAAGGCCGGCGACGTCGTCCTGGAGCAGACCGTCTCCGAGGGCGACATCTTCCGCGCCTGCCAGACCAAGGACGCCCCGATCAAGGACTGGGTCAAGCTCGCCGTCACGCGCGCCCGCGCCACCGGCGACCCGGCCGTCTTCTGGCTCGACGAGGGCCGCGCCCACGACGCCCAGCTGATCAAGAAGGTCGAGCAGTACCTGCCGGAGTTCGACACCGAGGGCCTGGACATCCGCGTCCTCTCCCCGGAGGACGCCACCAAGCTCTCCGTGGAGCGCATCCGCCAGGGCCTCGACACCATCTCGGTCACCGGCAACGTGCTGCGCGACTACCTGACCGACCTCTTCCCCATCCTGGAGCTGGGCACCAGCGCCAAGATGCTCTCGGTCGTCCCGCTGATGAACGGCGGCGGCCTCTTCGAGACCGGCGCCGGCGGCTCCGCCCCCAAGCACGTCCAGCAGCTCGTCAAGGAGAACTACCTGCGCTGGGACTCCCTCGGTGAGTTCCTCGCCCTGGCCGTCTCCTTCGAGCACCTCGCCACCTCCACGGACAACGCCCGTGCCAAGGTCCTCGGCGAGACCCTGGACCGCGCGACCGGCACCTTCCTCAACGAGGACAAGTCGCCGACCCGCCGCGTCGGCGGCATCGACAACCGCGGCAGCCACTTCTACCTGGCCCTGTACTGGGCGCAGGAGCTGGCGCGCCAGACGGACGACGCGGAGCTGGCCAAGGCCTTCGCCGCGTTCGCCGAGAAGCTCGCCGCGGACGAGCAGAAGATCGTCGACGAGCTGCTCGCCGTCCAGGGCAGCCCCGCCGACATCGGCGGCTACTTCCGGCCCGACCCGGCGAAGGCCGCCTCCGTCATGCGCCCGTCGAAGACGCTGAACGAGGCCCTGGCGACCCTCGCCTGATCACGCCCCGCCCCGCACTGCCCCGGCCTGCTGCGCGCAGACCGGGGCAGTACGTCATTTCTCCCGCTGTATCACGCCACTGACCTGGGTAGGCTGCGGCGATGAGCACTTTGGATGACGCACGCCCGGGCATGGACCCGGCGATCCGACCGCAGGACGACCTCTTCGGTCATGTCAACGGCCAGTGGCTGGCCACCGAGCCGATCCCCGACGACCGCTCCAGCTGGGGCCCCTTCGTGCAGCTCGTCGACGTCGCCGAGCGGCAGGTCCGGGAGATCATTCAGGAGATCGCGGCGGGCGCCGACACCGGCCTCGGCCCGGAAGAGGCGCGCAAGATCGCCGATCTGTACGCGTCGTTCATGGACGAGGACGCCGTCGAGGCCCGCGGCCTGGACCCGCTGCGCCCGCTGCTCCAGGAGGTCGCCGGGCTCGGCGACGTCCGGCAGCTCGCGGCCTTCGTCGGCCGCTTCGAGCGGATCGGCGGCTCCGGCCTCTTCGGCTCCTACATCGACTCCGACGACCGCGACTCCGACCGGTACCTGTACAACATCCTCCAGGGCGGCCTCGGTCTGCCCGACGAGTCGTACTACCGCGACGAGAAGTTCGCCGAGACGCGCGAGAAGTACGAGGCGTACCTCACCGAGCTGCTGACGCTCGCCGAGCACGCCGCGCCGGCCGCCGCCGCGCGCACCGTGCTCGCCCTGGAGACCCGGCTCGCCGAGGGCCACTGGGAGCGGGCCGAGACGCGGGACGTGCAGAAGACGTACAACCTCACGACCTTCGACGAACTCACCGCGCTGGCCCCGGCCTTCGACTGGAGCGCGTACGCCGACGGGCTCGGCGGCGGTGACGACACGCTCGCCCGGTCCTGCGTCCGCCAGCCGTCCTACCTGGCGCACCTGTCCACGGTCCTGGCCGAGACCCCCATCGAGCAGTGGCGCGACTGGCTGGTCGTGCGCGTGGTGCGGTCCGCCGCGCCCTACCTGTCGTCGGCCTTCGTCCGCAACAACTTCGAGTTCTACGGGCGCACCCTCAACGGCACCCCGGAGCTGCGGGCTCGCTGGAAGCGCGCCGTGGCGTTCGTCGAGGGCGCCGTCGGCGAGGCCGTCGGCAAGGAGTACGTGGCCCGGCACTTCCCGCCGCGGTCCAAGGCGCTCATGGACGAACTGGTCGCGAACCTGCTGGAGGCCTACCGGCAGTCCATCGGCGCGCTGGACTGGATGACGGACGAGACGAAGCAGCGGGCGTACGAGAAGCTCGCCACGTTCCGGCCGAAGATCGGCTACCCGGACCGGTTCCGCGACTACTCCGCGCTGACCGTCGTCGCCGACGACCTGCTGGCCAACGCGCACGCGGCCGACGCCTTCGAGCACGACCGGCAGATGGCCAAGATCGGCGCGCCGGTCGACCGCGACGAGTGGTTCATGCTGCCGCAGACCGTGAACGCCTACTACAACCCGGGCACGAACGAGATCTGCTTCCCGGCCGGCATCCTGCAGAAGCCGTTCTTCTCGCCGGACGCGGATGCCGCCGAGAACTACGGCGGCATCGGCGCCGTCATCGGCCACGAGATCGGCCACGGCTTCGACGACCAGGGCGCCCAGTACGACGGCGCGGGGAACCTGAACGACTGGTGGACCGCCGACGACAAGGCCGCCTTCGAAGCCAAGTCGAAGGCGCTCGTCAAGCAGTACGACGGCTTCTCGCCGCGGAACCTGCCGGGGGAGTCCGTCAACGGTTCGCTCACGGTCGGCGAGAACATCGGCGACCTCGGCGGCCTGACCATCGGCCACACCGCGTACCTGATCTCGCTCGGCGGCGAGCCGGTGCCGGTCAGCGAGGACGGCGTCAGCGGATCGCAGCGGCTCTTCCTGAACTGGGCCTACTGCTGGCGCACCAAGCGGCGCAAGGAGCAGGAGCAGCAGTACCTGACGATCGACCCGCACTCCCCGCCGGAGTTCCGGGCGAACATCGTGCGGAACCTGGACGAGTTCCACCAGGCGTTCGCCACGCAGGCGGGGGACGGGTTGTGGCTGGACCCGGAGGACCGCGTGCGGATCTGGTGACCTGAGCCGATGCGCGGCGGGGCCAGGAGGTGGACGCCTCCCGGCCCCGCCGCCTCGTGGCGGAGCGCGGCTCAGCTGATGTTCGTGGTGAGGAACTCCAGCGTCGCCGACCAGGCCTTCGCCGAGGACTCCGGGTCGTACGCCTCCGGGCGGCCGTCGTTGAAGAAGGCGTGGCCCGCCGGGTACAGGCGGAAGTCCGCCGCAATGCCGGACTGCTCCTCGATGGTCCGGCGCAGGCCGTCGAGGGTGGCCGCCGGGATGGCCTCGTCCCGCTCTCCGTAGTGGCCGAGGACCTGGGCCTTCAGCCCCGAGAAGTCGGGGACCTCGCCCTGGATCACGCCGTAGAACGGGACGGCCGCGCTCACCCGCGGGTCCTTGGCCGCCAGGTAGAGGACGAAGCCGCCGCCCATGCAGAAGCCGACGGCCCCGACCGTCCCCGAGGTGACCTCGGGGAGGGCGAGCAGATGGTCGACGGCGCCGGAGAGCAGCTCGACGCCGCGCGCCACGGGCAGCTCTTGCATCATGCGCAGCGCCTCGCCGGAGTCGTGCGCCACGTTCCCGCCGTACAGGTCCGGGGCGAGCGCGACAAAGCCCTCTGCGGCGAGCCGGTCGGCCACGTCGGCGATGTGGTCGGTCAGCCCCCACCACTCCTGGATGACGATGACGCCGGGGCCGCTGCCCGTGGGCGGCAGCGCCAGGTAGCCGTGGGCGGGGGTGCCGTCGCTGTCGAACGTCACGTTCTGGTGGGCCGGCCGGCCGGTGGAGCGGGGGGTGTCGGGGGTGTCCGCCACGAGGTGCCTCCTGGGCTGAGCGCGATGATCGTCTCCCACGATGCCACTGCGCGGGGCCGGGCGAGCGCGGGGGTGGTCACCTGTGGACGACCGGGGCCGCGGCGGTGGAGCAGGAACGCGATGACCGGGCCGGCGGCGAAGAAGCCGGCCAGCCGGCAGAACGCGGTGGTGCAGCAACGCGCGGGCCGTCACCGGCCTGCCGAAGGTGGTGGAGGCGCCGGCGAAGCCCGCGACACCGAACAGGAAGGACTCGACGAGCGTGTGCCCCCGGGGCCCGGCCTCCCACCGGGAGGAGGCCGGGCACCGGGATCGCGGGCGGGGCGGGGCGTCAGCCCTTCTGCTGGGCCGCCTGAAGCGCCGTGATGCAGACCGAGAGAGCCTGCTGCAACTCCTCCAGGCGCCGCACCATGTCGTCCTCGTAGATCGCGTCGATCTCCTGCACGTCGTCGAAGGTCAGCTCCTCGAACGCCTTCGTGGCCTTCGACAGGCTGCTGTAGAACTTCGCGCGCCGCTCCTGCACCCGCAGCTCGGGGTCGGACTCGACGGCCTCCGCGACGAGCGTGCGCACCGAGTCGTAGGCCTCGCGGGCCCACTCACCCGCCTCCTCGTCCTCGTCCAGCTCGTCGATCAGGGACAGATGGCGCTCGGCCTCCTCGCGCAGTTGCGCCGGAGCCTCGATCTTCTGTCCGGCCGCCGTCTTGACCTGCCCCTCCTCGGCGATCCGGCGGACGTACTCCAGCCGGTCACCGGTCTTGGACTCCTCGGCGACGGCCTTCTTCAGATCGTCGGCGCGCACGATGTCACGGGCCAGACCCGAGCGGAGCACCGGGTCCTCGCCGAGGCGGTCCATCAGCGCCTTGCGGGCCGCCTCCGCGGTGCCCGGGTCGGCGAGGATCGCGGCCCGCAGCGCCGTCGGGTTCTCGGCCACCTCCAGGGCCTTGGTCGGCCGGATGCCCTCGGCCGCCGCGGCCTCGGTGATCGCCTGGCCGCGCACCGAACCGGCGCCGGAGCGCGACACGTAGTAGGACAGCCAGAGGTCGGCGTCCGGGAGTTCGACGTCGGCGCCCGGCGCGAGGGTCTCGAACTGGGGGACCACCCCGTCGTCCGCGGCCCGGTCCCACGCCTTGTAGAAGCGCATGACGCGCTCGGCCGAGCAGCCGGCCAGTTCGGCGAACTTGCGCGCCGAGACCTTGGCCGTCTCCCCGGCGGCCTGGCCGCCGGGGCGCACGCTGCGGGCCACCTTCAGGGCGAAGGTCCAGCCGCCGGTACGGGCGTAGCCGCCGAAGGCGTGGGCGTCGGCGGCGACGGACTCGGCCACCTCGCCCACGCCGTCGTCGTCACCGTCCCCGGTCCCCGCCTCGTGCGCGTCGGCGGGGGTGGGTTCGGTCTCGGCGGCCGGGGGCTGCCAGAAGTTCTCGGCCTCACCGGCCTCGGCCCCCCGCGCCTGCGGCACCTCGGACGCGGGCCTCGGCTCCGCGGCGGGTGCCGCCACGGCCTGCGCACCGGACGGGACGGCTGCCTCGGACGAGTCGGTGGCTACGGTCACGTACGTACTCCTGAGTGTTCGGGCGGTGCGGGTCGACGCGACACCCTATCGCCCCGCCCGCCGCCGGAGCGCCCCTGACGTGCCGTGACACCGGCCGCCCGGGCCCGCTCATCCGCCCCCGGCGACCCGGGCCGACCACCGCTGCTCGACCCGGGCGAGACGCCAGTACGCGATCGCCGCCGTCCAGACCACGACGAACAGGCCGACGATGACGTAGCCGACGTTGTCCAGGTCGAGACCGGCTATCCAGCCGGTCACCGCGTCGGAGAGGGAGAGCTTCTCGTGCAGGACGCCGACGATCTCGATGGTGCCGATGAAGAAGGCGACCGCGATCGACAGGCCGGTGATGGTGAGGTTGTAGAACACCTTGCGCACCGGGTTGGAGAACGCCCACTGGTACGCGAAGTTCATGAACGTCCCGTCGAGCGTGTCGAACAGGCTCATGCCCGCGGCGAACAGCAGCGGCAGGCACAGGATCGCGTACCAGGGCAGTCCGGCCGCCGCGCCGCTGCCCGCCATCACCATCAGCGTCACCTCGGTCGCCGTGTCGAAGCCGAGGCCGAAGAGGAAGCCGAGCGGGTACATCTGTCCCGGGCGGGTGATCGACCGGGTGAAGCGGCCGAGGAAGCGGTTCATGAACCCCCGGGAATCCAGGTGCGCTTCGAGCTCCCGCTCGTCGTAGGAGCCCGCGCGCATCGCCCGGAAGACCTTGAGGATGCCCAGCAGGGCCACGAGGTTGAGCGCGGCGATCAGGTACAGGAACGTACCCGACACGGTGGTGCCGACGACGCCGAGCGTCTGGTGGGTGCGGGACTCGTCGTTCAGCAGGATGCCCGCGAGCGCCGCGCCGCCCGCGACCAGGGCGGCCATCGCGACGACCACGCTGGAGTGGCCGAGGGCGAACCAGAACCCGACGGAGACGGGCCGTTTGCCGTCGGCCATCAGCTTGCGGGTCGTGTTGTCGATCGCGGCGATGTGGTCGGCGTCGAAGGCGTGCCGCATGCCGAGGGTGTACGCGGTGACGCCGAGACCGATACCGAAGGCCTTGTTGCCGACCTCGTAGTGCTCGGGCACGACGAGGAGGAACAGCACGCCGAACGCGACGACGTGCAGCGCGGCTATCACCGCGAGCAGCCCCGCGGTGCGCACGGTGTCCTCGCGGCGCCAGCGGAAGGAGGGGTGGGGGTGCGGCCCCGTGGGCCGCGCAGGGGAGTTCCCGGGCAAGGTCATGCCTTGATCACGCTCCAGCACCTCGTGGAATGACTTCGTGAGATGCCGTGGCCGGTCTCCTGGCTTACGGGCGTGCCGCGCCGCTCCGGCCTTCCCAGCCGCCCGAGGGCGGCCAGTGGCACGGTGGAGCGGTGCGTCCCCCGCCGCCCGAAGGCGGCGGAAGGCCCGATCACAGTGGCGAGGGCCGCTCCGGACTTGGCCCCTGAGGGCCGTCACCGGTCTTCCCGAGCACCACGGCCCGATCACCCTAGTCGACGCGCTCCCCGGCGCGACGGGTGGTCAGGCCGACCGGCGCCCGCGGGCCCGCGCGATCTCCTGATAGGCCTTCTCCCGGCCTTCCCAGTGCGAGCCCTCCACCGACTTACCGGGCTCCAGGTCCTTGTAGACCTCGAAGAAGTGGGTGATCTCCAGGCGGTCGAACTCCGGGATGTCCTCGATGTCCTGGATCGACGCGTGGCGCGGGTCGTGGGCGGGGACGCAGAGGATCTTCTCGTCCGGGCCCTTCTCGTCGCTCATCACGAACATCCCGATGGCCCGGCACTCGATGGCGCAGCCGGGGAAGGTGGCGTCGGCGGTCAGCACGAGCGCGTCCAGCGGGTCGCCGTCGCCGCCGAGCGTGCCGTCGACGTAACCGTAGTCCGCGGGGTACTGGGTCGAGGTGAACAGCATCCGGTCGAGCCGGATCCGCCCCAGCCCGTGATCCATCTCGTACTTGTTCCGGGAGCCCTGCGGGATCTCCACGATCACGTCGAACGCGTCGCCCCGCGTCTCGCTGCCGCCCAATGTGGCCTCCTTGCCGCATTGCCGCCCGCTCGGATGCCACCGAGTGTGCGCTGCGGCGCGCGAGGGCGGAACCCCTCGGACCGCACCGGAGTCACCCCGGGGGCGTGAGGGGGAAGACGAGTTCGGGGCGGTCCCAGGCGACGGCCGGGGGCTGGGCGGCGGCGGTGCCGGTCCGTACGGCGCCCATGCTGCGGTAGAAGCCTTCGGCGGGCGGGTGCGCGACGACCCGGACGTGGTCGAGCCCCGCGGCGGCGGCCTGCGCGCGCATGTGGGCGACGAGCAGCCGGCCGATGCCCCGGCCCTGGGCGTCGTTCGCGACGAACATCAGGTCCAGCTCGGGCGGGGCGAGGAGCAGCGCGTAGAAGCCGAGGACGCGGCCGTCGGCGATGTCGGCCGCGACGAAGACGTGGTGCGCCTCGATGTAGTCGGGCCCCACCCGGTAAGCCGCGACCATCGGCGCGTAGGGGCCCTCGTAGGCGCGGGAGCCGCGCACGAGCCGGGTCAGCTTCCTGGCGTCGCCCGCGACGGCCCGCCGGACCGTGACGGCCGGGCCGCGGCCGGGGCGCGTCAGGATCGAAGTCATGCAGGCAGTATCACGCATCCGCGGGGGCGTCAGCCGGCCGGGACCGTCGAGTGGACCTGGCGCAGGAACGCGGCGTTGTCCGGAGTGCGGCGCAGTGTGTCGAGCAGCGTCTCGAAGGAGGAGTGGGTGTCGCGTCCCTGGAGGGCCCGGCGCAGGCCGCGGACGGCGGCCGACTCGGCGGCGGGCAGCAGGAGTTCCTCGCGGCGGGTGCCGGACGGGGCGAGGTCGACGGCGGGGTGGACCCGGCGGTCGGCGAGCGCGCGGTCGAGCCGCAGCTCCATGTTGCCGGTGCTCTTGAGCTCCTCGAAGAAGTAGTCGTCGGCGCGCGACCCGGTGTCGACCAGGGCGGTGGCGAGGATCGTCAGGGAACCCGCCTCCTCCGTGGCGCGGGCCGCGCCGAACAGGCGCTTGGGGCCGAGCAGCGCCGCGGCGTCGACGCCGCCGGAGAGGGTGCGGCCGCCGCCGGACGAGGTGGGGGCCGCGTTGTTGTACGCGCGGCACAGCCGGGTCAGGGAGTCCAGCAGGATCACGACGTCGCGGCCCTGTTCGACGAGGCGCTTGGCGCGCTCCACGGCGAGTTCGGCGAGCGCGATGTGGGCCTTGGCCGGCTGGTCGAAGGTGGAGGCGTACACGTCGCCGCGCACCGAGCGCCGCATGTCGGTGACCTCCTCGGGGCGCTCGTCGACCAGCAGCACCATCAGCTGGGCCTCGGGGTGGTTGGCGGCGACCGCCGCGGCGAGCTGTTGCAGCAGGACGGTCTTGCCGGTCTTCGGCGGCGCGACGATCAGACCGCGCTGGCCCTTGCCGACGGGAGCGAAGAGGTCGACGACGCGGCCCCCGAGGCCGCTCGCCGGGCTCTCCATGCGCAGCCGGACGGCCGGGTGCAGGGGGGTGAGGTCGGCGAAGCGCGGACGGGCGCGGACGGCGCCGGCCGGCGCGCCGTCGACCGTGTCGACGTGGTCGAGCGTGTGCGGCCGGGCGCAGGTACCGGCCACGAAGTCGCCCTTGCGCAGGGCGAGTCGGCGGATCACGGCGGCGGGCACCTGGACGTCGCGGGACGTCGCCGACAACTCGCTCCCACGCAGGTGGCCCTGCCCGTTGGCGCCGATGTCGAGGACGCCGGCGGCCTGGACAGGCGGCCTGGGCATAGCGGCGGCGTCCGCCTGGCCGGTGGTGGCGGGCCCCTCGAGCAGGGGCAGTGTGGTGGTGGTCATGGTGGGTCACGGTCCTTTCGCGGACGCGGTTCGCAGCAAGGGAGGAAGAGGAAGGGGTGGGGTGGGGTCCGGCGCGGGCGGGGCGGACGGTCACGCCCCGCGGGGCGGACAGGACAGCCCGAGGCCGGGGCCGGGAGAGAACCTGGTGGAGCGGGGGCGGGACCGAGCCCGCTGAACCCTGCTGACCAGGAAGGACATGCGCTGCGGCGGCGACCGGGAGACGGTGTGCGCCCAAGCGCGGAGAGAGGGGATCGACACCGGCGCCTCGAAGGGGGCGTACACAAGTGCCGAACAGACCGTACCACTCGATGCCGGGTGCGCGCCATGCCCGGCCGGTGACGGCCCGCGGACCTATGCTGATCCGCCATGTTCACACCCCAGGGCCCCACCCTCCGCGAGCTGGCCGTACAGGCGCTGTTGTCGGTCGAGCGCGGTTACGACCTGCTCGCGCCGAAATTCGACCGGACGCCCTTCCGCACGCCCGACGTCCTGCTCGGCCCGGTCACGCGGGCACTGCGCGACCTCGGCCCGTACGGAACCGGACTCGACCTGTGCTGCGGGACCGGAGCAGGACTCGGCGTGCTCCGTGAGGTCTGCGCGGGGCGGACCGTCGGGGTCGACTTCAGCGCGGGCATGCTGCGGGTGGCGCGCGCGGCCGAGCCCGCCGCCTCGTACGTGCGCGGGGACGCCCTCGCGCTGCCCTTCGGGCCGGTCTTCGACCTCGTGGTGAGCTTCGGCGCGTTCGGCCACTTCGTGCCGGAGCAGTACCCGGGCCTCTTCACCCAGGTGCGCCATGTGCTGCGCCCTGGAGGCCAGTTCGTCTTCCCGCTGCCCGCGCCGCCGCGGCCCGGCTCGCGCGGTTACTTTGCGATGCTCGGCTTCGACGGGGTGATGCGCGTGCGCAACGCCGTGTGGCGGCCGCCGTTCGTCATGTACTACCGCCCGTTCCGACTCGCCGTCGTGCGAAGGGAGTTGACCGCGGCTGGGTTCGACGTCGGGCTGCGGGACCTCCCGGAGCTGGGCGAGCGGCCCGACGGCAGCCCGCGCTGCCGGCTCGTCGTGGCCACGCGCCGCGCGTAGCCGGCTCCGGTGGAGCCTCATGTGCCGAGCAGGGCGCGGGAGTTCGCGCGGCCGGCGACGCGGGGTGGCTCGGTGGGGGCTGTACGGGACGGTGGTCGGCCGGTCAGTCCTTCCGGGTCTCGTCCGCGCCCGCCCGGACCCGCCGCGCGGGGACCGGCCGCGTGGGATCCGGGAGCGGGAAGCTCACCTGGGTCAGCTCCTCCGACACCTCCCACAGGCGCCGGGCCACCGCGGGGTCGGCGGCGCCCGGGGCCAGCGTGACCCGCGTGGGCGCGCCGCGCAGCTCGCCCCGCCCGTCCGGGCCGATGAACTCCCCGCCGCGCACGCCGGGTTCGGTCGCCGCGTACAGCTGGGGCAGCGCTCCCCGCCCCGCGGACTGGGCCAGTGGCCGTGCCAGGTGGCCGAAGACCAGCCGCGGGACCCGCACGGTGCCGTTCGTCTGGAGCCCGGTCGCGCTGTACCCGGGGTGCGCGAGCACGCTGCGCAGCGGGGAGCCGGCGGCCGCGAGGCGCCGGTGCAGTTCGAGCCCGAACACCGCGTTGGCCAGCTTCGACTGCCGGTAGAACGTCATCGGCGCATAACCGCGCGCACCCGTCAGATCGTCAAAGTCGACGCGTCCCTTGCGGTGTTCCAGCGAACTCACCGTCACCACCCGCGGATCCGGCGCCTGCGCCAGCAGATCGAGCAGCAGTCCGGTGAGCGCGAAGTGGCCGAGATGGTTCGTCGCGAACTGCATCTCGTGGCCCTGCGCGCTGAGGGTGCGCGGCGGGGCCATCACCCCCGCGTTGTTGAGCAGCACGTCGACGCGTGCGTGGTCGGCGCGCAGCCCGTCGGCGAAGGTGCGCACCGTGTCGAGGTCGGCGAGGTCGAGCCGGCGCACGTCGAGCCGGGCCGCCGGCTGGGCGGCGGTGATCGTCGCCGCGGCGGCCCGCCCCCTGTCCACATCGCGCACGGCGAGGATCACCCGCGCGCCCCGGCGGGCGAGGGCGCGGGTGCTGGCCAGGCCGAGACCGCTGCCCGCCCCCGTGACGACCACCACTCGCCCCGACTGGTCGGGAATCCGGTCGGTGTTCCAGCGCTCCTGATTCATGTGACACAGGCTGGCGTTGATGGCACTTGGTGTCAAGGTGCGCCTGGGTGCCGTTATGGGCATGGTGTGTAGGGTGGAGGGGTGAGTACGCGACCCCACCTGAGCCTCGCCGAGCGCAAGCGGCAGCTCGTCTCGGACGAACTGACCGAGGCGGCCCTGCAATTGCTCGCGCTCAAGGGCTTCGATGCGGTCACCGTCGATGAGATCGTCACGGCGGCCGGAGTCTCCAAGCGGACCTTCTTCCGCTACTTCGCCTCCAAGGAGGACGTCGTCGTCCAGTTCCTGACCGGCATGGGCGCCGACATGCGGGCCGCGCTCGCCGGGCGGCCGGCCGGGGAGGCGCCGGCCGCGGCGCTGCTGCACGCCGTGCGGGTCCCCGTCACCACCTGTGCCGCCGACTCCGAACGGGCGCTGCGTGTCGTCCAGTTGATCCTGCGCACGCCCGCCCTGCACGCCCGTTTCC
>NZ_JBEXOS010000039.1:0-73986 GCF_040611655.1 Streptomyces sp. NPDC006552 | reverse complement strand
GTGAGGCAGACGGGTTTCTCCAGGAAGACGCAGATGCCGCGGCGCAGCAGTGCGGCGGCGACCTCGGCGTGCAGGTGGTTGGGGACGGCGACGACCCCCGTGCCCCTGGCAGTGGGAATGCCGGGGGGTTGCTTGCGCGTTCTCCCTACGAACACGAGGAGGAGCGGTCACAGTGCTTGATGCGCAGGATCTGTACACATGGGAGCCGAAGGGCCTCGCCGTGGTGGACATGGCGCTCGCCCAGGAGTCCGCCGGCCTTGTCATGCTCTACCACTTCGACGGATACATCGACGCGGGGGAGACCGGCGACCAGATCGTCGAGCGGGTGCTCGACTCGTTGCCCCACCAGGTCGTGGCCCGCTTCGACCACGACCGCCTGGTCGACTACCGGGCCCGGCGCCCGCTGCTCACCTTCAAGGGCGACCACTGGAGCGCCTACGAGGTGCCCTCGCTGGAGGTGCGGCTCGTCCAGGACGCCACCGGCGCCCCCTTCCTGCTCCTCGCGGGGCCGGAGCCCGACGTCGAGTGGGAGCGGTTCGCGGCGGCCGTGCAGCAGATCGTGGAGCGGCTCGGCGTGCGCCTCGCGGTGAACTTCCACGGCATCCCGATGGGCGTGCCGCACACCCGGCCCGTCGGCCTCACCCCGCACGGCAACCGCACGGAGCTGGTCCCCGGCCACCGCAGCCCGTTCGACGAGGCGCAGGTGCCCGGCAGCGCCGAGGCGCTGGTCGAGTACCGGCTGATGGAGGCCGGGTTCGACGTCCTCGGTGTCGCCGCCCACGTCCCGCACTACATCGCGCGCTCCGCCTACCCGGACGCCGCGCTTACCGTCCTGGAGGCGATCACCGCCGCGACCGGACTCGTGCTGCCGGCCATCGCCCACGGACTGCGGACCGAGGCGCACCGGACCCAGACCGAGATCGACCGGCAGATCCAGGAGGGCGACGAGGAACTGGTCGCCCTGGTCCAGGGACTTGAGCACCAGTACGACGCGGCCGCGGGCGCCGAGTCCCGGGGGAACATGCTGGCCGAGCCGGTGGACATCCCCTCCGCCGACGAGATCGGGCTCGAGTTCGAGAAGTTCCTCGCCGAGCGCGAGGGAGACGGCTGACCGCCCGGGCGCCGGGCCCACGCCGGAGCGCCGCGGCAGGCCCTAAGCTTTCGCTCATGCTGAAGGTGGGGTTGACCGGCGGAATCGGCGCCGGAAAGAGCGAGGTGTCCCGGCTGCTCGTGGAGCGCGGGGCGGTCCTGATCGACGCCGACCGGATCGCGCGCGAGGTGGTCGAGCCCGGCACACCGGGGCTCGCCGCCGTCGTCGACGCGTTCGGCCGCGAGGTGCTCACCCCGGAGGGCAGGCTCGACCGGCCGCGGCTCGGCTCGATCGTCTTCTCCGACGCCGAGCAGCTGGCCCGCCTGAACGCCCTCGTGCACCCGCTGGTCGGCGCCCGCTCCGCCGAGCTGGAGGCCGCCGCCGGGCCCGGCTCCGTCGTCGTCCACGACGTACCGCTGCTCACCGAGAACGGCCTCGCCCCCCTCTACGACCTGGTGATCGTCGTCGATGCCAGTCCAACGACCCAGCTCGACCGGCTGGTCGGCAAGCGGGGCATGACCGAGGAGGACGCGCGGGCCCGGATGGCGGCGCAGGCCACCCGGGACGAGCGCCGCGCGATCGCCGACATCGTGATCGACAACGACGGGACGCAGGCGCGGCTGACAGAACAGGTCGACGCGGTCTGGGCCGACCTGGCCCGCCGGGCGCGGGCGGCGCGGTAGGACGGGGCTCCGCGCGCGGGGGTCCGGCGCGGGCCGGGGGCAGGAATAGCCGTCCCGGTCCGCGGTGTTGAGCTGAGCGACCGGCCCGCACCGGAAGGGAGCCCACCGTGCCCGACGCCACCCCGGAGACGCACGTCATCGATTACCGCGCAGCCGAGCAGTTGCTGGCCGCTCGGGACCCGCGCGGCGCGGTGAAGCTCCTGGACGATGTGATCGCGGCCCACCCCGAGAACACGGCGGCGCGGCTGCTGCGGGCCCGCGCGTTCTTCGCCGCGGCCCAACTGCGCGCCGCGGAGCTGGAGTTCTCCATCGTCCTGGAGCGGGAGCCGGACAACGCGTTCGCGCACTTCGCCCTGGCACGGACCTACGAGCGGTGGTCGCGCCCGCAGCAGGCGCGCCGGCACTTCCGGCTCGCCGCGGCGCTCGACCCGCAGCCCGAGTACCTGGCGGCGGCCCGCTTCGACGACTGACCCGCCGGCCGGCGCCCCGCGCCCGGCCCCGGACGGTCAGGGCGCCTTTCGGTACGGTGGGACGTCGCGGCCGGGCTGGTAGTGCGGTCCCTGACGGAGGTGGCGGGCGATCACGAAGACGTCCACCGTCGCGATCAGCCACAGCAGCCCGCAGGCCAGCGCCCACCACGGGCGGTGCGCCAGCAGGAAGGCGATCGTCCCGAAGACCGCCCAGACGACGCCGAACAGGGCCAGGCCCAGCCGCAACCGCAGGGGACTGCGCGCGGTGACCGGCTCGTCACCCGTCCGCACCGGATGCACCAGATGCATGGTCACCATCCCCTCGTGACGAAGAGGCTCCCTTCCAGGGTGCCACGAGTGAAGGAGCGGGGAGTGCTGGACGTACTGAAGGCCGACGAGGCGTGCGCCGACTGGCTGGCGGCGCTGGAGAACCCGGCGATACCCCGGCTCGCCGCCGACCTGCCCGGCGCGCTCGACCTGCCCGATGTGCTGCTCGACCTGGCCGTGCCCCATGAGGACGTCAACGAGCTGGTGCGGCTGGGGGCGCGGCTGCTGGCCTCGCCCGAGCTGCGGGCCCTGCTGGAGCGGGCCGTCAGCGGAGTGCTGTGGCGGGCCGGGGAGCCGGGGCGCGGCACGGGCCTGCCGCTGTTCCCGGCGGCGGCCGGGGCGCTGGGCCGCTGCTTCGCCGTGTTCGTGTTCGTCGCCGCGCTGCCCCACACCCGGGCCCTGCACCGTGCGCGCGGCATCCCCGACGACGTGTCCCGGCGTACGCTCGCCGACCTCGGCCGCAACCTCGCGGTGCACCGCAGGCGCTCCGGTACGACCGGCCTGTTCGTGCCGTGGTGGCCCACTCGGCACTTCCGGGGCGAGCTGTTCCAGCTGGGCCGCCTCCAGTTCGAGCGGTACCGGCTGGGACGGCGGGCCGCGGAGCGGCTCGCGGCGGCGGGCGCGGGCACCGGGCCCGGGGATCCGGTGCTGGGGGTGCACATCCCGGACTTCCGCGGGCCGCTGTCGGCGCAGGCGTGCGACGACTCGATCGCGCGGGCCCGGACGTTCTTCGCGCGGCACTTCCCCGAGGAGCCGGCCGCGGTCGCGGTGTGCCAGTCCTGGCTGCTGGACCCGCAGTTGCGGCGGTACCTGCCGGCCGGCTCCAACATCGTCCGCTTCCAGGACCGCTTCGCCCTGGCGCCCATGGACGAGGAGGCGCAGGACGACATCCCGGTCGCGTTCGTCTTCGGCGGCACCGGGACGCCGCGCGCGCTGCTGCCGCGCCGCACGAGCGTGCAGCGCGCCGTCCTCGACCATCTGGACGCGGGCGGGCACTGGTACGTGGGGGACGGCTGGTTCCCGATGTGAACGGGCGACCGCCGGTGCTGCGTACGGCGTTGCGGGGAACGCGAGGGCGGGGCCGTGCGTTTGCTGTGCATGAGCCTTGAAATGCGTACGGGACATGAGGGGACGGGGCCGGGGGCCATCACGCCGGACGGCTGTGCCGTGGAGCTGTACTCGAGACTGCCGGTCGAGCGCGAGCCGGAGATCATCGCGGGCGCCGTGCCTGCGGGCGCCTCCGTGCTCGAACTCGGCTGCGGGGTGGGCCGGGTGACCCATGCGCTGGTGGAGCGCGGGTTCCAGGTGACGGCGGTGGACGAGTCGGTGGAGATGCTGGAGCGGGTGCGGGGGGCGCGCACCGTGGCCGGCACCATCGAGGGGCTCGACCTCGGCGAGAGATTCGACGTGGTGATGCTCGCGTCGATCCTGGTCAACACGGGGGAGCCGGCGACGGGCCGGGCTTTGCTCGACACGTGCCGGCGCCATGTCGCCGACGGCGGCTGCGTGTTGATCGAGCGGGAGCGGGACGGTGTCCACGTGGGCCTGCCGCGCGAGCACGTCCTGCCGGACGGGGCCGTCATCCGCAAGCTGTCCTCGGAGCCGATCGGGGGCGGGGTGCGCTCGGTGAAGGTGGAGTACGTCTTCCCGGATGCCGTGTGGACGCAGACGTACCGTATCCGCCCGATGGTGGTCGAAGAGTTCGAGCGGGCGCTGGCGGAGGCCGGGTTGCAGGTCGACCGGTATCTGACGGAGGACCGCAGCTGGGTGCGGGCGATCCCGGTGTGACGGGTCGTCGTGCGGCCGGTCCGTGGGCGGACCGGGGCGGGATTCTGTGGGCCCGGGGGCGATGAGTTCCGGCGGCGGTGCCGGTCTTGTCCGGTGACAGTGACCGACCGCTCGCTCCCACCGCTCAGGAGACCGCCATGACGCACCTCGCCGCCGCCACCGCACCTGCCGCCGTCCCCGCCCGCTCCCGGCGCGCCCGGATCGCTCTGCGCACGACCGCGATCCTGCTCGCCGCGTTCTTCGGCCTCGCGAGCGCACTGCCGAAGCTCTTCGCCGCCTCGGCCGCGGTGGAGGCGTTCGACTCCCTGGGGTGGGGCGCGCCCGGCATGTACGCGATCGGCGCGCTCGAACTGGCCTGGGCGATCGGCCTGTTGGTGCCGGTGCTCTCCGGTCTCGCGCCGATCGGGCTCAGCGCGCTCATGGTCGGCGCCTGCGCCACGCAGATTGTCGCCTTCGACGGCCAGAACGCGGCGACACCGCTGATCCTGATCGTCCCGCTCGCCGCCCTCGCCCGGTCCCACCGGACCCGCAACGCGGAGCTGCTGTCCCTCCTCACGCGGCGCACCGCCTGACGGTGCCCCGCCCACCACCCGCCCGGCCGGGACCCACCAGCGTGGGCCCCGGCTCAGCGCTGGGCAAGGCCCGGTCCTGCGCCGGGCGCTGGCCCGTGCCCGCGAGTTGCTGTCCCTCCTGCGGCGCCGCTGCGTCCGACGGTGGTCCACCCTCGGCCGGGTCCCGGGTGGCGTCCGGGCTTTCTCGCTCTGGGCCGGGGCCACCCGGGCGTCCGGGTCCTCCTCGTGCCGGGCCCTGGCCCGTGCCCGTGAGTTGCTGTCCCTCCCGCGGTGCCGCTCGGCTGGACGGTGGTCCGGCCTCGGCCGGGTGCCGGGCGGCGTCCGGCCTTTCTCGCTCTGGGCCGGGGCCCGCCCGCGCGGGTCTCGGGCGAGGGCCCGGGCTTTCTCGCTCTGGGCCGCGATCCAACCGCGCGGCCTCGGCTCAGCGCCGGCCCGTGTCCGGGTCCCGCTCCTGGCCGGGGTCCTGCCCGAAGACGTCGCGGAGGCGTTCCAGTTCGCGGCGGTCCCGTTTGGTCGGGCGGCCTGCCCCCCGGTCGCGGATGCCGACCGGGGCGATCGCCGCGCGCGGCGGGGGCGGCGGTGAGTTGTCCACGTAGGTCTCGGCCGCCACCGGCGCCCCCACCCGCTTGCGGATCAGCCGCTTGACCACGACGAGCCGCTCGTGCTCGCCGGGCCGGCGCAGCCGCACCTCGTCGCCGACGCGCAGCGCGTACGCGGGCTTCACGCTCGTCCCGTTGACCTTGACATGGCCGCCCTTGCAGGCCGCGGCGCCCGCCGAACGCGTCTTGACCAAACGCACGGCCCAGATCCAGCTGTCGACCCGTACGCTCTCGCCGCCGGCCGGAGCGGCCGCCCGCGCGGCGCCCGCCGGGTCCGGAGTGCCCGCCGCCCCTGATGTCTGCGCTGCCATGCGTCGACCTTAGAGCCTGCGGCCGAATCGGGGCCAGCGCGTATCGCTCGCCGCCGCGGATCGCGCCCGCGGGGCTGGAACCGGCCGGTGATCATGAACTCCGGGTCCCTCTACGGTTTCAGGGCCGCGCGGGCGATCCGCTCGGCCACAGGGTTCATCGCCTCGCCCTTCGCGTCCGTGGAGTTGACCGAGTAGGCGAGGGTGCGGGAGAGGTCGCGGGTGGCTCCCACCATGGTCGTGTAGCCGTACCGGGCGCCCGACTTGAGCCACAGGACCCTGCCCCCGTACTCGAAGCGCTGGAGACCGGCGCTCATGTCGGCGCCCGCGATGCCCGCCGGTACGGTGAACATCTCCGCCAACTGCGGCCCGGGCACCAGGTCGCCGCGGAACAGCCGGGTCACCAGGCGCTCCAGGTCGGCCGTCGTCGAGATCATGTCGCCCGCCGCCCAGCGGTCCGCCTGGTTCCAGTCGGTGACATCGACGAGCCGGGTCGTGCCGTCGGCCTCCTGGACCGCCTGGTAGCCGCGGTTGTGCGGCCCGTGGATCCATGGGGTGGTGCCGGGGAAGTACGAGTGACGCATCCCGGCGGGCCGGAACACCCGCCGGGCGGCCTCGGACGCGTACGAGCGGCCCGTGACCTTCTCGACCAGCATCCCGAGGACCGTGTAGTTCACGTTCAGGTAGTGCTGCTCGTCGCCGGGGCCGAACTCCGGGCCCTTCGCGACCGCCGAGGCCACCACCGCCTCCGGGGTCAGCGTGTCGAAGCGGTGCGCGTACACCTCCTCGAAGGACTCCCCGAAGCCGTCGCCGGGCTGGATGCCGCTGGTGTGGTTGAGCAGCTGCCGCACGGTGACGGGTTCGGTGAAGGCGGCGGGCAGCAGCCCGGGGAGGTACTCCTCCACCGGTGCGCCGAGGTCGATCCGCTCCTCCGCCGCGAGCTGGAGCACCAGCACCGCGGTCACCACCTTGGTCGTGGAACCGGCGCGGAAGAGCGCGTCCGGGTCGGCGTCGCGACCACTGCGCAGATCGTGCACGCCGGCACTGCCGTGCCAGGCCCCGTCCGTGCCGCCCACCCGGACGAGCGCGGCCGTCGCGTCCGGCCCCGGGAGCCCGGCGAGCGCGGCGCGCAGGGCCACCGCGTCCGGCCCGGTGACCGAAGCGTGCGCCGCGCTGGGAGGAGCGGCGGGCACGGCGAGGGCCGGGGCGGCGAGCGGTCCCGTCGCCACCCCCAGGGCGAGCGCGATGGCGACGGCGGTACGGGTCCGGACGTTGAGGTGCGGCAAGGCTGCTCCCTGGGTGGGTGACGACAGGCCGGACGGTGGCCGGCGAGATCATCCTGCGGCCGGGCGCGGCTGCACGGATCGTCAGCGGGAAGGGCGCGGACCCTGACCCCGTCCCGGAGCGACTGCCGTACGGAACAAGGGTGTTGTGGGGGATGGCCCCTAAGGCGCGGGAGCTGCGCGAGTGGCCCCGCCGGCCGGCAGCCGGACAGTGGCCCGCCAGGGGAAACGCGCGGGGTCCCCCTGGGCGTCACCCCCGCCCCTCGGCGAGCCCCACCCCATCGCTCACCCCCAACCCGGATAATCCGGGCGAACCGCCTGTACCCGACAGCAAGGGACGCCCCGTCATGGCCGCGATGGAGCCGGACACCGACCGGAACGACCCGCCCGCCGGAGGCGACCCGCACGCCGAGGCCGACCGTCTCATGGCCGGGCTCCGCGCCGACCTGGAGCGGCTCGCCGCCATTCCCTCGGTCGCCTTCCCGGGCTTCCCGGCCGAGCCGGTCCACCAGGCCCACGACCTGCTCGTCGACCTCCTCCACGACGCGGGCGTCGCGCACGTGGAGCGCATCGACCTGCCCGACACGGCGCCGGTGATCTTCGCCGAGATCCCGCCGCCGACCCCGGACGCCCCGACCGTGCTGCTCTACTCGCACTACGACGTGCAGCCGGCCGGCGACGAGAGCCTGTGGCACTCGCCGCCCTTCGAGCCGACACCGGTCACGGAGGGCGGGGAGAGCGGCCTGCGCGCCCGCGGCATCGCCGACGACAAGGCGAACGTCATCGCGCATCTAGGCATGCTCCGCGCCTTCCAGGGACGCCCGCCCGTCGGCGTGAAGATCGTCTTCGAGGGTCAGGAGGAGTACGGCAGCGCCTTCGACGCCTACCCGCCCACCGACCCCGAGCGGTTCGCCTGCGACGCCATGGTCATCGCCGACCTGGGCAACCTGCGGCCCGGCACCCCGACCCTGACCACCGCCCTGCGCGGCGCCGCCGAGGTCGTCGTCGAGGTCCGCACGCTCCGGGAGCCGCGCCACAGCGGCGAGTTCGGCGGCGCCGCCCCGGACGCGCTGCTCGTCCTGCTCAAGGCCCTGGCCACCCTGCACGACGTGCACGGCGACGTCGCCGTGGCGGGGCTGCGCCGCGAGGAGTGGACCGGCGCGAGCTACACCGAGGACGAGTTCCGCGACCTCGCCGGCGTCGCGGCGGACCTCCCGCTCCTGGGCAGCGGCACCCTCGGCGAGCGGCTGTGGAGCGGCCCGGCCGTCACCGTCGTCGGCCTCGACGCTCCGAGTGTCGAGCACGCCGCGTCGGCCGTGGTCCCCTACGCCCGCGCCAGACTGAACCTGCGCTTCCACCCCCGCCAGGACCCGCACGAGGCGCAGGCCGCGCTCGTCGACCACCTCTCCTCGCTGCGGCCGTTCGGCGTCCCGCTCACCGTCACCCCCGGCGACACGGGCCCCGGCTACGAGGCGGCGACCGGCGGCCCCGCCTATCGCGCCGCCCGCGCCGCGCTCCGCGAGGCCTGGGGCACCGACGCCTCCTCCGTCGCGACCGGCGGCTCCATCCCGCTGGTCAACGGTCTCGCCCGGGCCGCGCCCGACGCCGAGGTCCTCCTCTTCGGCGCCCAGGACAGCATGTGCAACCTGCACGCCCCGAACGAACGCGTCCTCTTCTCCGAACTGCGCGCCACCGTCGTCGCCATGTGCGCGTTCGTCCGCGCGTACGCCGCCGGCTTCCGGGGCGGGCAGACGTCATGAGCACCGAGACGCGGGCGGCCGGGGGGCAAGAGCCGCCCGAGCCGCCCGAGCCGCCAGAGAAGAAGAAGTTCGCCTTCCCCAGCGCCCTGACCGTCCTCGCGGTCGTCACCGTCGCGATCTGGCTGCTGGCCTTCCTCATCCCCTCCGGCCAGTACGACCGGGGGGACGACGGCGCCCCCGTCGAGGGCACGTACCACCGCGTCGGCTCGGGCCAGTCCTTCCTCGACCACCTCGACGACCTGTTCCTCTCCCCGGTCAACGGCCTCTACGGCATCCAGGACCCCAAGACCTCCCTGGTCGCCCCGGACAACTCCGGTGACCTGTACGGCAGCGCGGGCGTCTTCCTCTTCGTGCTCGCCATCGGCGCGTTCATCACCGTCGTGTTCGCCACCGGCGCCCTGGACCGGGGCATCGGCCGCCTCGCGCACCGGCTGCGCGAGCGCGGCGCCCTGCTGATCGCGGGCGTGATGGTCGTCTTCTCGGTGCTCGGCACGGTCGAGGGGTTCGCCGAGGAGACCCTCGGGTTCTACGGCCTGATCGTGCCGCTGATGCTCGCGCTCGGCTACGACCGGATGACGGCGGTCGGCGTGATCATCCTGGGCGCGGGCGTCGGCGTGCTCTGCTCGACGGTCAACCCGTTCGCCACCGGCGTCGCCTCGTCCGCCGCGGACATCTCCCTCGGTGACGGCATCGCGCTGCGGTGCGCGATGTGGCTCGTGCTGACCGCGGTCACGGTCGCGTACGTCATCCGCTACGCCAGGCGGGTCCGCACGGACCCCGGCCGCTCGCTCTGCGGGTTCCTGCCCGGCGACAAGGACCAGGACCAGGCATCCTCGGACGCGGCCGAGGTCCCGGAACTGACCGGGCTGCACCGGGCCGTCCTCGTCGTCACCGCGCTCGTCTTCGCCTTCATGATCTTCTCGGTGGTGCCATGGGCGAGCGCGCTGACCGGCAAGGCCGACGCGGCCCCCTACGGCTTCGAACTCGGCTGGTCCTTCCCGCAGCTGGCGGCGCTGTTCCTGTGCGCGGCCGTGCTCGTCGGCCTCGTCGCGCGCATGGGGGAGCAGCGTCTCAGCGCGACGATCATCCAGGGCACCGCCGACTTCGTCTCCCCGGCGCTCGTCATCCTGCTGGCCCGCGGCGTCACCGTGATCATGAACAACTCGAAGATCACGGACACGGTGCTGCACGCCATCGAAGGCGTGGTCAAAGGCACCTCGTCCGGCATCTTCGCCATCATCGTCTTCGCCGTGAACCTGCCGCTGGCCTTCCTCATCCCGTCCACGTCCGGGCACGCCACCCTCGCCATGCCGATCCTCGCCCCGCTCGCCGACTTCGCGGGCGTCTCGCGCGCCGTCGTCGTCACCGCGTGGCAGGCGGCGAGCGGCTGGATGAACCTGTGGGTGCCGACGACCGCCGTCACCATCGGCGGCGTCGCCCTCGCCAAGGTCGGCTACGACAAGTACCTGCGGTTCGTGTGGCCGCTGCTCGCCCTGCTGTCCCTCCTGATCTGCGTGTTCGTGGCGCTGGGGGCCGCGTTCACCTAGCGCGGCCCGGGGCATGCGTTCGTAGACATGCCTAAGGTCGAAGAGATGAACGACGACGGACTCCGCGCGCTCGACGAGCGGGTCACCCACTGCCGGGCCTGCCCCCGCCTCGTCGCGTGGCGCGAGGAGGTCGCGCGCACCAAGCGGGCGGCCTTCGCCGACGAGCCGTACTGGGGCAGGCCCGTCCCCGGCTTCGGCCCGCCCGACGCGTCCCTGCTCATCGTCGGCCTCGCGCCCGCCGCGCACGGCGGCAACCGCACCGGCCGGATGTTCACCGGCGACCGCTCCGGCGAGGTGCTCTACCAGGCGATGTACGACGTCGGGCTCGCCTCCCGCCCCGACGCGATCTCCCTCGACGACGGCCTCACCCTGCACGGCGTGCGCATCACCTCGCCGGTGCGCTGCGCGCCGCCGGAGAACAAGCCGACGGTGACCGAGCGCGACACGTGCCGCCCCTGGCTGGTGCGCGAGCTGGAGCTGCTGCGGCCCACCCTGCGCGCCGTCCTCGTGCTCGGCGGATTCGGCTGGCAGGCGGCCCTGCCCGCGTTCACCGCGGCGGGCTGGACCGTGCCGCGCCCGCGCCCCGCCTTCGCCCACGGCGCCCGCGTCGACCTCGGCGGTCTCGCGCTCTTCGGCTGCTACCACGTCAGCCAGCGCAACACCTTCACCGGCCGCCTCACGCCCCCGATGCTGCGCGGCGTCCTGCGCACCGCCGCCCTGGAAGCCGGCCTGGACGTGGCACCGTTCGGCGCAACAGATCTGGAGCCGCCCCTTCCGCCTTCCTAGCCTGAAAAGGGTGACGACACCTTCTGCGCCGAAGACGCCCTCCACACCGGCCCCGGCCCCGCAGACGGGCAGCCACCCCCCGGCGGCGGCCTACCGCAACCTCATCGTGGCCACCCTCGGCTTCGCGCTGACGTTCTGGGCCTGGAACCTGATCGCGCCCCTCGCGGGCGTCTTCGGCTCGGACCTGAAGCTCAGCTCGTTCGCCCAGTCCTTCCTCGTCGCGGTGCCGGTGCTCGTCGGCTCCCTCGGCCGCATCCCGGTCGGCGCGCTCACCGACCGCTACGGCGCGCGGCTGCTCTTCCCGCTGATCTCGGCGCTCACCATCGTCCCGGTACTGCTGGTGATCCCGGCCCGGCACAACTTCGGCGCGATGATCGCCGTCGCCTTCCTGCTCGGCCTCGGCGGCACCACGTTCGCCATTGGCATCCCGCTGGTGAACTCCTGGTTCCCGCCCGCCCACCGCGGCCTCGCGCTCGGCATCTTCGGCATGGGCATGGGGGGTGTCGCCCTCTCCGGCTACTTCACCCCGCGCATGGCCAGACACGGCGAGAACCTGCCGTTCGTCGCCGTCGCCATCGCCCTGGCCGTCTACGCGGTGGTCGCGGCGGTCCTGATCACCGACCACCCGGACCGCAAGATCCCCACGACATCCCTCGGCACCCGCCTCGGCGCGGCCGGCAAGCTCCGCGTCACCTGGGAGCTGTCGGCGCTGTACGCGATCGGCTTCGGCGGCATCGTCGCCTTCGGCGTGTACCTGCCCACCTACCTGAAGACCTGGTACGAGCTGAGCCCCACCGACGCGGGCACCAAGGCGGCCGGGTTCGCGCTCGTCACTGTGATCTTCCGGCCCGTCGGCGGCTGGCTCTCCGACCGCGTCCACCCGGCGACCGTCACGGCGTGGGCACTCGCCCTCGTCGCCGTCTTCGCCATCCTCCAGGCCTTCGACCCCACCCTGAACCCGGTGGGCACGATCTGCTTCCTGCTGATGGCGGCCGGCCTCGGCACCGCGAGCGGCAGCGTCTTCGCCCTCGTCTCCCAGGTCACCCCGCAGCCCCAGGTCGGCTCGGTGACCGGCATCGTCGGCGCGATGGGCGGCCTCGGCGGCTTCGTCCCGCCGCTGGTCATGGGCGCGATCTACAGCGCCAAGGGCTCGTACTCCATCGGCTTCATGCTCCTGTCCGACCTCGCGCTCGCCGGATGCGTCTACGCGTACGGACGGATGCGCGGTGCCAAGGCGGAGTAACCCCGCGTAGGCTCGCCCGATGCCTCTCTACCCGGAGATCGAACCGTACGATCAGGGCCGTCTGGACGTGGGCGACGGCCACCGCGTCCACTGGGAGACCTGCGGCAACCCGGACGGCAAGCCTGCTGTCGCCCTGCACGGTGGGCCCGGCAGCGGCGCCTCGCCCTTCATGCGGCGCCTCTTCGACCCCGAGCGCTACCGGATCGTCCTGCTCGACCAGCGCGGCGCGGGCCGCTCCACGCCGTCCGCGGCCGCGTACACCACCGACATGAGCACGAACACGCTCCCGCACCTCGTCGCCGACCTGGAGCGGCTCCGCGCCCACCTCGGCATCGACCGCTGGCTGGTGTGGGGCGTCTCCTTCGGCTCGGTGCTCGGCCTGCGCTACGCCCAGACCCACCGCGACCGCGTCACCGAACTGGTGCTGACGGGCCTGGCCACCGGCAGCCGCGCGGAGGTCGACCTCATGACGCGGGGCCTCGGGAAGATCTTCCCCGAGGCGTTCGCCGCGTTCCTGGACGCGCTGCCGCCCGGGGAGCGGGACGGCGACCTCGCCGCCGCCTACCACCGGCTCCTGGAGTCACCGGACCCCGCGGTGCGCGACAGCGCGGCGCTCGCCTGGACCGACTGGGAGACCGCGATCGCCTCGCAGCCCCCGCGCTCCGTGCCCCGCTACCAGGATCCCGCCTTCCGCTACGGCTTCGCGCGCACCGTCACCCACTACTGGAGCCAGGACCACTTCCTCGGCGGGCCCGACACCGTGCTGCGCGATCTGCACCTGCTCGACGGCGTCCCGGCCGCCCTCGTCCAGGGCAGCCTCGACTTCGGGAACCTGCTCGGCATCCCCTGGCGCCTCGCGGGCGCCTGGCCGCAGGCCGGGCTCGTCCTCGTCGACGACGCGGGCCACAACGCGGGCGCGCCGGGCGTCGTGGACCGGATGGTTGCCGCCCTCGACCGGTTCAGCGCCCCCGGCGACGCCGGACGCGCTCGCCCTGCGCCTCGATGAACTGAAGCTCCAGGGCGGCCGGGGCCGGGGCCACGCCCGGGCCGCCCGCCCCGGCCCACGCCAGGATCTCGTCGGTCGCGTCGTCCCCCAGGGACCAGCCGATCCACGCGGCCCGGCCGCCGCGGGCGCGGCCCGGTCCGGACGGCTGCACCACGACCACGTTCGCCTGGTCGCACGGCCCGAGACAGTCGCTGACCCGCACCGCGAACCGGCCCCCGGACGCGACTGCCGCCGCCCGCATCCGCTCCAGCTGCCACGCGTGGTCGTATCCGGGGTACTTGCGGGCGTCGCCGCAGCAGCAGCCCCGGCACACCACGAGGGTGCAGGGACGGGTGCGGGCGGCGCCTATGAGGGTGGGCACGGTGCTCCTGGGCTCTACTGCGGGGGCGGGGTGGCGTCGTCGCCGAAGAGGTGACGGACGGTGGAACGGTAGTTGGTGCGCACGTGCCCGAGCGCCACGGCCCGGGCCCGCTCCGGGTCGCCGGCGGCCACGGCGTCGTACAACTGCCGGTGCTCCTCCAGCTGTTGGGACCACGCCTCGTTGCGCCGGGTCAGCCAGCGCAGCCGGCCGTCGACGGGCTGCATGACGCCGATCAGCAGGCCGTTGCCCGCCGTGGCCAGCAGACGGTCGTGGAAGAGGCTGTTGACGTCGGCGATCGTCTCGTCGTCACCGGCGCGGGTGGCCTTCGCCGCCTCGTCGAGCAGCTCCGCGAGGCGGGTCAGATCGGCGGGCTGCGCCCGCTCGGCGGCGAGACCGGCGGCGTAGACCTCCAGCGCCTCGCGCAGTTCATAGAGTTCGGCCACGTCGGTCCGGGTGAGGGTGCGGACGACGGCCCGGCGTGGCGTCTCGAACGTCACGAAGCCCTCCGCGAGCAGCGCCCGGATCGCCTCGCGCGCCGGCACCCGCGACACCCCGAACCGCTCCGCGACCTCCCGCTCGACCAGCCGGTCGCCCGGGCGCAGGCGGCCGCCGATGATGTCCTGCCGCAGCGTGGCGAGCACGCGCTCGCGCACCGCGCCCAGGGGTTCGACCGTTGTCATGGGACCATCTTCGCCGATCGGACGGGGCAGGGCGGGAGCGGGGGCTTTACCTGGCCTTGGCACACGCGGCGGCGGCGTCTTCGCCGAACGGCCGGCCGGTCGCGGTGGCCCACATGGTCTTGCCGGTGCCGTCCGGGCGAGGCGCGCAGCCCCAGGCGTCCGCGAGGGCGGCGACGAGGAGCAGGCCCCGGCCCGACTCGTCGTCGGGACCGGCCGGACGCCGGGCTCCGTGCGGCGGCCGCTCGTGCCGGGCGTCGGAGACCTCGATGCGGAAGGCGTCCGCGCCGGTCTGCGTCAGGCTGAGGTGGAAGTCGCTGCCCGGGACGTGACCGTGGCGGACGGCGTTCGCGGTCAGCTCGGCCGCGAGGAGGGTGAGCGTCTCGTTCACGGGACCGGTGTACGCGTGGCCCCAGGCGTTCAGGCGGTGGGAGACGAGACGGCGGGCGAGGCGGGCGCCGCGCGGCGTCGACGTGAAGTGCATGGCGAACTGGTGCATGCGAGCAGCGTCGTGCGGGCGAGGCGCTCCCGACCAGGGGCTACGCGGTGACGGACGGCGGTTGTACGCGGCGGCGCACCGGCTGTCGGACCGAACAGCCGTGCGAGGTACGGGCGTTGACGCATATGCCGCTCTTGGTGAGTTGAGCGGTCGGCGGGGGCGGCCGGGCGCGTACTGCATAGCGTTGGCTCCGCCGACGGGCGGGTTTTGTACGCGGGGGGCGGTGGGTTGTACGCGGTCCGCGGCGTGACGGGCGGGTGGGGGAGGGGAGTTGTTCCGGGGAGGGCGACCGTGAAAGGGGGCCGGTGTGGACGTGGGCGACGACGCGGTGAGCGGCGGTGAGGATGCCGGCGGGGTGCTGGTCTCGTTCGGACGGCAGCTGAAGCGCTTCCGCGAGTGGAAGGGGCTGAGCCGCGGCGAACTGGGTGAGCGGACCGGGTATTCGGCGGCCACCATCGCCTCCTTCGAGCAGGGGCGGCGCATTCCCCCGGCCCGGTTCATCGCGCGGGCCGACGAGGCGCTCGGGGCGCACGGGGTGTTGCGGGAACGGATGGAGGAGGTCGAGCGGGCGCAGTACCCGGCGTTCTTCCGCAGCGCGGCGCAGTTGGAGGCCAAGGCCGTTGCCCTGCACGTCTACGACAATCACGTCGTCAACGGCCTGTTGCAGACCGAGGAGTACGCGGAAGCGGTGTTCCGGATGCGGCGGCCCCTGTTGGACGAGGACACGGTGGCCCAGCGGGTCGCCGCCCGGTTGCGGCGGCAGGAGATCTTCGCCCGTACGCCGATGCCGACCATCAGCTTCGTGATCGAAGAGGTCGTGTTCCGGCGCCCCATCGGCGGGGAACGCGTCATGCGGGGCCAGTTGGAACAGCTGCTTCTGCACGCGCAGCGACGCAATGTGGAGATCCAGGTGATGCCTATCGTGCGGAGCGAACACGCCGGACTGGCCGGGCCGTTCACCTTGATCGAGTCGATGGAAGGGCGCCGGATCGCCTACGTCGAGGCGCACAAGGAGAGCCGTCTGCACACCCAGCGGAATTCGGTCCGTGAGTTCGAGGAGCAGTATGGAATCCTCAGGGCTCAGGCGCTCACGCCGCGTGAGTCGCTGACCCTCGTGGAGCGGTTGCTGGGAGACACATGAACGTCGAGAAATCGGTGCCGGACGTGGCTGAGCAGACGTGGTTCAAGAGCAGCTACAGCAGCGGTGAAGGCGGGCAGTGCCTTGAGGTCGCCACAGGCGCGGAAACGGTCCGCGTCCGGGACACCAAAGACCCCGCCCGAGCCGTCCTGGACGTGACCCCGCCGGCCTGGACGGCATTCGTGCGCTTCGCCGGGCGCGGCTGAGCGCATGAGCCGGCCCGCACAGGACGACACCGCCTTCCTCGACCATCTCGCCGACCGCCTCGCCGCCCTCCCCGGCGTCCGCGCCGTCGCCCTCGGCGGATCGCGGGCGCAGGGTACGCACACCGACGCCAGCGACTGGGACACCGCCGTGTACTACCGGGGGAGCGAGGGGGAGTTCGCGCCGCGGCACCTGCGCGAGACCGGCTGGGCGGGCGAGGTCTCCGAGATCGGCGGGTGGGGCGGGGGCGTCTTCAACGGCGGGGGCTGGCTGGAGGTCGACGGGCGGCGCGTCGACGTGCACTACCGGGACCTCGACAGCGTCGAGCACGAGCTGCGCGAGGCCGAGGCGGGACGGTTCCGCGTCGAGCCGCTGCTCTTCCATCTCGCCGGGATCCCCTCCTACCTCGTCGTCGCCGAACTCGCCGGCAACCGCGTGTTGCGCGGTGCCGCGCCCCGCGTCGACACCTACCCCGCCGCCCTGCGCGCGAGCGCGCCGCAGGAGTGGTGGGGCCGCGCCGGTATCACCCTGCACTACGCCCGCGCGGGCAACGTGCAGCTCGGCGGGCGGACCGAGGTGGTGGGCGCCGTCGCCGTCGCCGCGATGCAGGCCGGGCACGCCGTGCTCGCCGCTCGCGGGGAGTGGGTCACCAACGAGAAGCGGCTGCTGGCGCGCGCCGGGCTGCGGGAGATCGACCAGTTGCTCGGCGACGGATCGCTCGGCCTCGGCGACCTCGTGGACCGGGCGCGGGAGGTGCTGGAGCGGGCCGTGCGCGAGGCCGGTCACGAGACCGCCTGAACCCCGCCCCGCAGCGGGTACTCCGTCACGTCCCGCCACCCCGTTCCCCGGCCCTGCGTGACGATCAGGCGGACCGAGCGGATCTCCGCGCGCAGCGGCAGGTGGCGGAGGAAGGGGCCCGTCGGAAGACCGTCCGTGTCCTCGCCCGCCGCCAGCGTCAGGTGGGGGTCGAGCGGCTCGTCCCCGAAGACACCCCGGTAGGGGACCGCTTCCGGCCACCGCTCGCGCACCGCCTTCGTCAGGACGCGGAACGGGTCCGCGGGGGACGGGTGCAGGTACAGGACGCCCGGCCAGCGGCGGAGTTCGGCGAACGCGCAGGTGAAAGGCGGGAGCGCGGCGAAGGTCGCGCGTAGCTGCGCCTGCGTCGCCGCGGTGAGGCGCGCCAGCGGCAGGAAGGGGTAGAGCACCGTCACGTGGGCACGCGCACCCGTGCGGACCAGCGCGTCCGCCTCGGGAACGGGGATCGTCAGGGCAGTGTCGCCCGGAGCATCCGGCCAGCCGTCGGTGTCAGACGTCGTTCGCACGCCCAAGTGTCACATTGCGGAAACACATGCGTTCCCTCCGCTCCCGCACCCTCCCTTACGCTGGGGGAACCAGTCACCAGCTGGCCGATGTCGTCCGGCGCCACCGCGTCCCCGTACGACAGGAGCCTGCGCATCCCCATGATCCGCCCGCACCGTCTTCCGCCCTGGCTCGGCCACGCCCTGCGCGCCCAGCGCGCCCCCGTGCCCTGGCCCGCCGTCGTGCGGGGCGCCCTCGCCGCCGGACCGCTGCTCCTGCTCGCCGTCGCGGCCGGGCGGCCCTCCAGCGGCGTGCTGCTCGCCCTCGGTGCCATGCTCGCCGGGGTCAACGACCGGCCGGGCACCCGGCGCGCCGCCCTGACCCGGCTCGGCGGCCCCGCTCTGGCCGGTGGTCTCGGGATGGTCCTCGGCAGCTCCCTCGCGGGCCGCGGGTTCGTGCTCGTCGCCGTCTTCGCCGGGCTCGGGCTGGCCGGCGGGGCGCTCAGCGCCGCCGGGCCCGTCGCCTCGGCGGCCGGGACACAACTGCTCGTGACGGTGGCCGTCGGCGCCGGGATGCCGCTGCCGGAGCCGGGGTGGCAGCGGGCCCTGCTCTTCGCGGGCGGCGCCGCCTGGCTGATCGCCCTGCGGATCGCCCTGCCCTCACCGGCCCGCGGCCCGCGGACCGGACGGCTGCGCGGCTATCTGTACGACGGGGAACGCGCCGCCGTCGCCGCCGTCTACGACGCGGTCGCCGCGCTGCTGGACGCCGTCGGCGGACCGGACGCCCGGGCCCGCCGCGCCGCCCTCACCGCCGCTCTCGACCAGGCGCAGGACGCCCTGCGCGGCCGCGCGCCGGGAACCCGGGAGCTGCGCGCGCGGTACGCCGCCGCGCTGCCGCTCGCCGAGGCCGCCACCGCGCTGGCCTGGGCCGGGGAACCGGTGCCGGGGCGGGCCGCCGAGGGTCCGCGCCGCCTCGCGGCCGCCGTACGGTCCGCGGCCCCGGCCGGGGCGCTGCCCGCGCCGGCCCGGCTCGGCGCGGGGCTGCGGGCGCTGGACGAGGCGCTGTTGCGGGCCGCGGAGGTGTTCGACCGGGGGAGCGGCACCGAGCGCGCGGCCCGGCGCCGCGGCTCGCCCGCCGCCGCGCTGCGCCGGATCACCGGACCGGCCGGGCGCGAGTACGGGGTGCGCGTGGGGCTCTCCTTCGGGGCGAGCGCCGCCGTCGCCCAGGCGCTCCAGCCCGTGCACTGGTACTGGCTGCCCGCCACCGCCGTCTTCCTCGTCAAGCCCGATCTCGGGCCGCTCGTCTCGCGCGTGCTGTGCCGGGCCGCCGGGACGGTCGCCGGGGCACTGCTCTTCGCCGGGCTCGCCGCGCTGCTGCCCCGTCCCCTCGGCCTGGTCGCCCTGGTGGCCGTGTGCGGGGCGCTGATCCCGGTCGCCGCGCGGCACTTCGCCGCGCAGACCGCCGTCGTCACCGTGCTCGTGCTCTGCCTGGTGAGGGTCGGCGGCGAACCCGGCGCCTCCTGGAGCCGCGTCACCGAGACGCTGCTCGCCTGCGCCCTCGTGCTCGTGGCCGGGCACCTGCCGTGGCCCGGCGGGCACCGGGGCGGCGGCGTACGGGTGCGGCTCGCCCTCGCCCGCGAGGCCGCCCACGTGTACGCGGGGCATGTGCTGAGCGGGGACACGGACCGGGCCGGGCGGTGGGAGCTGCGGCGCGAGGCGTACCGGACGCTGGCCGAGGCGCGGGCGGCGGTGGAGCTGGCCGCGGTCGAACTGCCCGTCCTCGCGCGCCACTCCGACGGGGCGCGGCGGGTCACGGTCGTACTGGAGCACCTGGTCGACGCGGCCACCGCGTGCGCCGTGCAGGTCGACGACACCGGGCGAGTCCCGGTGCGGGACGCCGAGCGGATCGGGGGGTTGCTGGCCGAGCTTGCGGCCTAGGGTCTGTCTGACAATTCCCGTCGTCGCCCGGAGGGCGGCCGCGCGGCGTCTGGTGCGTGCTCTCGGCGTGCTGGGTGCAAGGCTTCGTACTGGACGTACTTGGCCTTGTGCCCGGTGCGGCGAGAGTGCGTGCCAGGCGTCGCGGGGCAGACGGGAATTGTCAGACAGGCCCTAGCACCGTCGGGGGCGCGGAAAGTGTGCCGACCGTCGCGCCGTCGTGGCTGGTCGCGCAGTTCCCCGCGCCCCTTACGGGGCTACGGTTTGGGCAGGGTGCAGCCCGTCGCCGAGAGGTCGAGCTTGTTGCCGATGCCGAGGCAGGGCACGATCCCGTACGTCTGCTGCGCGTAGTTGATGCCCTTGCGCACCGTCACCGTCCCGTTCTCGGCCACCTCGCACGGATTGTTGTCCGTGCACCGCTCGCCGTCCTCGTTACCGGTGTTGTTCACCGCGACGACCTTCTTGGTCGCCTGGTCGACCACCGGGGAGCCCGAGGTGCCGCCGATGGTCTGGCAGGCCGAGGTGTAGCGGACCGAGTCCTTCCAGGTCCACTCGCCCTCCTTCAGGCGGTACGCGAACCCGTCGACGGAGCAGTTGTAGATCCGCTTCCAGTAGCCGGAGACCACGCTGATCGCGGTCCCCTGCGCCGGGCGGGCCGCCGACAGCTCCAGGGCCTTGATGCCGTACGAGCTCTCGATCTTCTGGTAGGTGCTGGTGAGCTGGTAGAGCGAGACGTCCGTGTCGGTCATGGTGCCGTACACGACCTTGCTCGCCCGTAGCGTCGCGACCTTGCTGCCCGCCGAGTTGAGCAGGCCGAAGGTGCGCGACGAGGGCTGGTCGACGACGACCTCGCCGGGGCCGGGGAAGCCGGACTCCAGGCAGTGGCCGTTGGAGAGGACCAGCGCGGGGTCGGTCGGCTGGGAGTCCGGGACGCGGACGACAGAGCCGGAGCAGTTGCTGAGCGAGACCGTGCCGGCGAAGTTCACCGCCGCCGCGCGCGGCGCCGCCGACTCGTCGAGGGCTGCGGCGGGCAGGGCGCTCGCGCCGCAAAGGACGACGGTGAAGAGCGCGCCGACGGCCGATTTCATGCGGGGGGTGGTCATGTGGGGGGTTCCTCTCCCGTGCTGAGAGTGGTGCACCGGGTGGGGCATGCGCCATGTTTGGCATGAGCATTGTGATGGCGTACGGCTCACCGGACAACAGTGCCTTCTCAGCGAACGGGGATCGGCCGGATCCGTCCCGGCGCAGGCACGCCCGCCGTGGCCCGCACCCGCCCGCCAGCCGGCCCCCCGGCAACCTTCCGAAGATTTCTCCGGATTCCCGCGCGCGGAGCGATGAGTTGCGCCGCGCCGCCCGGTCACCCCTGCGAGAGATCCGAACCCGAGGAGGAACCATGGGCCTGCCCACTGCGGTCACGCGCGAGGAGTGGCGCGCCGCCCGCGCGGAGCTGCTCGCCCTGGAGAAGGCGGCGACCCGGGCGCGCGACGCGCTGAACAGCAAGCGGCGCGAGCTGCCCATGGTCGAGGTCGACACGGCGTACGTCTTCGAAGGCCCCGACGGCAAGGCCGAGCTGCTGGACCTGTTCGAGGGCCGCGCCCAGCTCGTCGTCTATCACTTCATGTTCGCGCCCGACTGGGACGCGGGCTGCCGCAGCTGCTCGGCGTTCCTCGACCAGATCGGCCACCTCGCCCATCTGCGGGCCCGGGGCACCGCGTTCGCGGCGGTCTCGCGCGCGCCCTTCACCAAGATCCTGCCGTTCAAGGCCCGGATGGGGTGGACGGTGCCCTGGTACTCCTCGCACCTCAGCGACTTCAACCAGGACTTCGGCGCCACGGTCCCCGACGGCGAGGGCCACCCCGAGGAGCGGCCCGCCCTCAGCTGTTTCGTGCGGGAGGGCGAGCGCGTCTTCCACACCTACTCGACGTTCGACCGCGGCCTCGACAACATCGGCTTCACCACGAACCTCCTGGACCTCACCGCCCTCGGCCGCCAGGAGGAGTGGGAGAAGCCGGCCGGACGTGCCTCCGCGCTGGGCGCGCCCGCGGGCAGCGCGCGCCTGCGCTACCACGACGAGTACCCGGACTGAAACCTGCGCCGGACCTGAGTGCGGTGGCCCGAGCCTGTCTCGACCAGGTGTCGATCCCGTCACGGCGCGCGTCCTAACCCGCTCTGTCAGCGTTCTCTGTCATACAGCGCCGGAACACACCGGCGCCGGAGCAACCGGCGCGAGCACGGGGGCAGGGACGGACGATGATCAACGGACGAGTGGTACTGCGGCGTTTCCCGGCCGGTGGACCCCGCGGCTCCTGGCCCGCCGAGGAGTTCGCGCGGCTGCGCCGCGAGGAGGGCCAGTCCGCCGAGGTGGTCATGGACCTGGCGACGGACGCGTTCCTGGTGATCGTGCGGGAGGCGGTGGCGCGGCCCGCCGGGTGAACCACCGGGGCTGCGCGCGGACCTCCGGCCGGCCCGGGTCAGGACGCGCCGATCGTCCTCGACCAGGCCGGGGTCGTCCCGGTCACCCGGCACAGCGCCAGGTACAGGGGGATCGGCGGGGTGTAGGGCACCGCGCTGTCCGGGCAGTGGATCAGATCGGGGGCGCGCCCGGCGGCCGGCACCAGGGCGCCGGCCGTGTAGCGCGCGGGCGCGGGCCACTCCAGCGCGACATCGGAGTCCGAGGGGACCAGCCACCACCAGTGCGCCCCGTCCGCGTACACGCACCCCATGTGCGGCAGGCGCCGGGTCATCGCGCGGGCGAAGGCCTCCGGGACCGCCACCGCGTCGCAGCCCAGCGGGGCCGTCATGCCGTCCGGCACGCTCAGCCGCACGGGGGCCGCCGGGGCGGGGGCGCGCCGTCTCCGGGCGAGCCCGACCAGCGAGTCCAGCTGCATCGTCCGCGTCGTCACCACGCCCATCCGTTCCCCGCTCAGCACGCTCGTCGTCGTTCCTCGCCCGCCCGGCCGGGGCGGGCCGCGCTCACCAGGCCCAGCCGGTGCCCGTGGCGGCGTCCGGTACGGGGCCGGGGCCCGCCGCCGTCCCCGCGTCGCGCGGCAGTTCCGCCCAGACGAGGAGACCGGGACCGGTCTCCTGGGCGCCCCACGCGGTGGAGACGGCCGCCACGAGGAGAAGCCCCCTGCCGTGCTCCTCCTCCGGCGTGATCCGGGCCGCCGTCCGGGGGTCGCCGGGGATGCAGCCCTCGTCGCGGACGGCTATCCGCACCCGCTCGCCGGCGTCGTCGCGCAGCTCGTGCAGTTCGCAGTGGATCCGTCTGCTGGCCGTGTGCACGATCGCGTTCGTGACCAGCTCGGAGACGACCAGGGCCGCCGCGTCGCAGGTGTCCTCGCACGCACCCCAGCCGGTGAGACGGGCACGGGTGAGGTGCCGGGCCTGGGCGGCGGAGCCCGGGTGGGGAGCCAGCTCGAAGCTGCTGCGCCGTGCCGCGTCCACCGCCGGGGTGGCCGAAAGGTCACTGAGCGTAGCTTCGCCGGCTTCTGTTCCTAAACGCGCGGACGGAGTCACGCTTGCCACTATCTCCCCGTCGTGAACACTTGGCAAGAGCCACTCTGAAAAGTGCAGAGTGCAGTGTGCCGTGCTGAGCGGACATGGCACACTGCTCGCGACAGCACGTCGCGCGGCGCCCTTTGCGGGTGAACCGCGGGAAACGGCCCGGAGGACGACCCCTCCGGGCCGTCGTCCGCGGCTGCACTTTCGAGACTCGACTACTGGGAGGTAAGGGGCGTGAGCGAACCGCGGTCCGCGCCGACGGTCGGCCAGGTCGTGCTCGGCCGACGCCTCCAGGACCTGCGCGAGAGCGCCGGGCTCAAGCGCGAGGACGCCGCGAAAGTACTCAGAGTGACCGCGGCGACCGTGCGCCGCATGGAGACCGCGGAGGTCGGTCTCAAGATCCCCTACCTTCAGCTCCTGCTGAAGTCGTACGGCGTCGCGGGCGACGAGGCCGACGCCTTCGTGCGGCTGGCGGAGGACGCCAACAAGCCGGGGTGGTGGCAGCGGTTCCACGACATCCTGCCCGGCTGGTTCTCCATGTACGTGAGCCTGGAGGGCGCCGCGGCCCTCATCAGGTCCTACGAACCGCACTTCGTGCCCGGCCTGCTGCAGACCGAGGAGTACGCGCGCGGCGTCCTCGCCTCCGGCGCCATAGGGCGCGCGCTCGCCGAGGACCCGGAGCTGGTCGAGCGGCACGTCGCGCTGCGCATGCGGCGCCAGGCCCTGCTCACCCGGGAGGACGCGCCCCGGCTCTGGGTCGTCATGGACGAGACCGCGCTGCGCCGCCCCGTCGGCACCGCGGACGTGATGCGCGGCCAGGTCGACCGGCTGCTCGACGTGATGGAGCAGCCGAACGTGACGCTCCAGGTCGCCGAGTTCGCCAGCGGCCCGCACCCGGGCACGTTCGGCCCCTTCGTCCTGTTCCGATTTGCCATGTCAGAACTGCCGGACATGGTCTACAGCGAGTACCTGACCGGCGCCGTCTACCTGGACGCGCGCCCCGAGGTGGCCACCCACCTGGAGGTCATGGACCGCATGGCGGCGCAGGCCGCGACGGCACAACGCACAAAGGAGATCCTCCGCGATCTCCGCAAGGAGCTGTGAATGGACCGGATCAAGGACCGGATACGAGGCGTCGACGGGAAGCCGGTCTACAACGGCATGCCCGCGCGCGACCTCGGCACCGACGGCTGGCACAAGCCGTGGAGCGGCGGCAACGGGGGCAACTGCCTCGAAGCCATGAAGCTGGCCGACGGCCGGGTCGCGGTCCGCCAGTCCTCGGACCCGGACGGGCCCGCCCTGATCTACACGCCCGGCGAGATCAACGCGTTCATCGAGGGAGCGAAGTCGGGGGCGGCGGACTTCCTGCTGTCCTGAGGGCGGAGCCGGCCGGGAACCAGATGAAGGGAGCGACTCCCGGACGGGGCGGGGGAGCGCTCCCCTTTCTCCGTTCGAGCGTTCTCTGCCCGCGCCGGGCGCTCAGGGCGTCATCGGCCGGTCGTGCGCCGCGATCGGCGCCGGCAGCTGGGTGCTCCCCGTCAGCCAGCGGTCCACGGCCGCCGCGGCGGCCCGTCCCTCCGCGATCGCCCACACCACCAGCGACTGCCCCCGCCCCGCGTCCCCGGCCACGAACACGCCCGGCAGCGCCGTGCCGAACTCCGCGTCCCGCGCCAGCGCGCCCCGCTCCGTGACATCGAGCCCCAGCTGATCGACGAGGCCGCCGGCCGGGCGCTCGGGCCCGGTGAAGCCCAGCGCGAGCAGTACCAGATCCGCGGGCAGCGCCCGCTCGGTCCCCGCCCGCGGCCGCCGCGCCGCGTCCACCTCCACCAGGTGCAGCTCCCGTACGTGCCCGTGCGCGTCGCCGGTGAGCCGCAGGGTCGACGCCGCGAAGAGCCGGGCGTCCGCGTCGGCGGCCGGCGCCGAGCGCAGCGCGGCCGCCTCCTCGTGCGCGGGGGAGAGCCGGTAGAGCCGCGGATACGTCGGCCAGGGCTCGGCGTCCTCGTCGCGCAGGTCACCGGGGCGGCCGTAGATGTCCAGCTGGGTCACGGACCGCGCCCCCTCGCGGACGGCCGTGCCCAGGCAGTCGGCCCCGGTGTCCCCGCCGCCGACGATGACGACGTGCCGGCCGGCCGCGCTCAGCGGGGAGACGTCGAGGTCGCCCGCGCGGACCCGGTTGGCCGGCGGCAGGTACTCCATCGCCTGATGGACGCCGGTCAGCTCCCGCCCGGGTACGTCGAGATCACGCCACGCGGTCGCCCCCACCGCCAGCACCACGGCGTCGTACCGCGCCCGCAGCTCCGCCGCCGTGCGGTCGCGCCCGATCTCCGCCGACGTATGGAAAAGCACCCCCTCGTCCGTCAACTGGCCGATCCTGCGCTCCAGATGACGCTTCTCCATCTTGAACTCAGGGATGCCGTACCGCAGCAACCCACCTGGCCGGTCGTCCCGTTCGTAGACGGCCACCGTGTGCCCGGCCCGCACCAGCTGCTGCGCCGCCGCGAGCCCCGCGGGCCCGGAGCCGACGACCGCGACCCGCCGGCCGCTCAACCGCTCCGGCGGCCGCGCCGCCACCAGCCCGTCCTGCCAGGCCCGGTCGGCGATCGCCACCTCGACGTTCTTGATGGTGACCGCGGGCTGGTCGATCGCGAGGACGCAGCCCGCCTCGCACGGGGCGGGACAGAGCCGGCCGGTGAACTCCGGGAAGTTGTTCGTGGCGTGCAGCCGCTCGCTCGCCGCCCGCCAGTCGTCCCGTGACACCAGCTCGTTCCACTCCGGGACGAGATTGCCCAGCGGGCACGCCGCATGGCAGAACGGGACGCCGCAGTCCATGCACCGGTCGGCCTGTGCGGTGACGATCGGCAGCAGCCCGCCGGGGACGTACACCTCGTCCCAGTCGGCGACCCGCTCCTCGACGGGGCGCCGGGGCGCCTCCCGCCGGGGCGTGGTGAGAAAGCCCTTGGGGTCGGCCATGGCCGTCTCCCTACGCCGCGGACCTTTCTGTCACGATACGTCCGGTGGGCGGCGGCGTGCGCGTCCAGGACTCCGGCCGCCGGGCCCTCAGGTCAGGGCCAGCACGAAGAGGGCCGACGCGGCGAGGGCGGCGGCGCCCCGGAGGTGGTTCCACCGCCCCCACGCGCGCAGATACGTACGCCAGTACGCGCCGCTGCTCTCGGCCGCCTCGCTTCCGGCAAGCGCCGCCAGAGCTTCGTTGCGCGGGATGTTCGCCAGGACCGTCACGCCGAACGAGCCGACGAGGTACAGGGCGCAGCCGAGGAGCAGCTCCACGGTGCCCTCGTCGGGCCAGAGCACGAACGTGACGACGGCGATCACCGCGCAGAGCAGGGCCGCGCCGAGAAAGACGGCCATGAAGGCCGGGTTGAGCGCCGCGGCGTTGACGGCGTTCATCGCCGCGATCCCCTGCGCGGCGGGCAGCGCGCCCAGTCCGCGCAGCACGAACGTGGAGAACGCGACGAACACCCCCGCGGACAGCCCGCACCACAGCGCGCCCAGCACGACGAGCGCGAAATAGGGTCCCTCGATCATTCCACCCCCCGGGTCCTTGCCGCGATCATCCCGCACAACGGCGGCGATGGCAGCGCTTTCCCGGAGCCGGCCTCCCGGCATCATGGAGGGGTGCGACTCCAAGCGATCACCTGGGAACGGCTCGGCGACGCTCTCGCCGAGCGGCTGCTCGACCTCACGCCCGCCGACGGCGGCCCCTGGCCGCGGGTCGCCTTCGACGGCGCCCCGGCCGCCCGCCCCGGCGAACTCGCCTCCCGGGTCGCCGACGCCCTGCGCGAGCGCGGCCTGCCCTCGCTGACGGTCGGCACGGCGGGGTTCCTGCGCCCGGCCTCGCTGCGCTACGAGTTCGGGCGCGAGGACGAGGAGTCGTACTACAGCGGCTGGTTCGACACGAAAGCGCTCTGGCGCGAGGTGTTCGGCCCCCTCGAACCGGACGGCACGGGCCGCGTCCTGCCCGACCTGTGGAACCCGGCCACGGACCGCGCCACACGCAGCCCCTACGTCGAACTCCCGCGCGGCGGCGCCTTGTTGCTGCACGGGCCGTTCCTGTTCAACCACTGGTTCCCGTTCGACCTGACGGTCCACGTGAGCCTGACCCCGGGGGCGCTGCGCCGCCGCACGCCCGAGGCGGACCGGTGGACGCTGCCCGTCTTCGCCCGCTACGAGCGCGAGACGGGGCCGGCCGGCCACGCCGACGTCGTCGTGCGCGCGGACGATCCCCGGCACCCGGCCTGGGCGCGGCGGTGACGGAGCGGCGGCCGGCTCACAGCCAGCCGTTGCGCTTGAACCCCCGGTAGACGCCGACACAGATCACCGCGATGACGCCGACCATGAGCGGATACCCGAACCGCCAGTGCAGCTCCGGCATGTGGTCGAAGTTCATGCCGTAGATCCCGCAGCCCATCGTCGGCACGGCGACGATCGCGGCCCACGCCGTGATCTTGCGCATGTCCTCGTTCTGCGCGACCGTCACCTGCGCGAGATGCGCCTGGAGGATCGAGTTCAGCAGGTCGTCGAAGGCCGCTATCTGCTCGGAGGCCCGCAGCAGGTGGTCCGACACGTCACGGAAGTACGCCTGGATCTCGGGCGGCACCACCGGGAACGGGCGGCCGGCCAGCTCCATCACGGGCCGGGCCAGCGGCGCCACCGCCCGCTTCAGCTCCAGCAACTCCCGCTTGAGCTGGTAGATGCGGCCCGGGTCGGTGCGGGCCCCGCCCGGGGCGAACACGTCGGCCTCGACCGCGTCGATGTCCGACTGCACCTGATCGGTCACCGTCAGATAGTCGTCGACCACGCTGTCCGCGATCGCGTGCAGCACCGCCGCCGGCCCCTTGGCCAGCTGCTCGGGCGCCGCCTCCAGGCCCTCCCGCACGGGCCCGAGCGAACCGTGCCGCCCGTGGCGCACGGTGATCACGAAGTCCCGGCCGACGAAGACCATGATCTCGCCGGTGTCGACCACCTCGCTGGTCGCGGTCAGCTCCGCGTGCTCGACGTAACAGACCGTCTTGAACACGGCGAAGAGCGTCTGCCCGTACCGCTCGACCTTCGGCCGCTGGTGCGCGTGGACCGCGTCCTCCACCGCCAGCGGGTGCAGGTCGAACAGCTCCGCGACGTCCGCGAACTCCAGCTCCGATGGCTCGTGCAGCCCCAGCCAGACGAACCCGTCGTCCGCCGCCCGCACCGCGCGCACCGCCTCCACCAGATCGCGGCCACCGCGCTCGCGCACCCCCGCGCGGTACGTCACGCAGTTCACCACCGCCGTGCCCAGCGGGGAGCGCGCCGGGTGGCTCAGATCGACCCGGGACCGCCGTCGCGCCAGCCGCGCGACCTTCCGCAGCCCGCCCACCCCGCGCAGGCCACCGACCTTCCGCAGGTTGCCCGCCATCGACATGCTCGGCTCCTCGCGCCCGTTCCCGTGCCGGTACGTGCTCGTACCCGGCCCGCCGCCCCGGCGCCGGGCCGGCGTGACCGGCCAGTCTGCCAGCCGCCCCGGACAGCCGGGCAACCGCCGCCCGGCCGTCCGGGGCGGAGCGCGGGTATCCGCAGACCGGCTGAGATGATCGGCCCATGACGCGCCCCGGCAGAGACGGCTATCTCCTCGACAACCGACAGCCCGAGGCGGGGCGGCGGTTCGACGCCTTCTCCACCCTTTTCGACCCACCGACCTTCCGGCACCTGGAGCGGCTCGGCATCGGTCCCGGGTGGCGCTGCTGGGAGGTCGGCGCCGGGGGCGCCTCGGTCGTCTCCTGGCTGGCGCGCACGGTCGGCCCGGCCGGCCGGGTCCTCGCCACCGACATCGACACGTCCTGGCAGGACGCCGCGCCCCCGGCCCCCGTGGAGGTGCGCCGGCACGACGTGGGCGCCGACGCGCCGCCCGCCGAGCGCTTCGACCTGGTGCACGCCCGGCTCGTGCTGGTCCATGTCCCGGACCGGGAGCGGGCGCTGCGCTCCATGGTCCAGACCCTGCGCCCCGGCGGCCACCTGCTGATCGAGGACGCCGACCCGGGCCTGCAGCCGCTGCTCTGCCCCGACGAGCACAGCCCCGCGCAGCAGCTGGCCAACCGGCTGCGCCACGGCTTCCGCGCCCTGCTCAAGGAGCGCGGCGCCGACCTCTCCTACGGCCGCAGACTCCCGCGTCTGCTGCGCGAGGCGGGCCTCGCCCGGGTCGAGGCGGACGCCTTCTTCCCGCTGACCTCACCCGCCTGTACGGCGCTGGAGCGGGCGACGGTGGAACAGATCCGCGCCACCCTGGTCGCGGCGGACCTGGCCACCGACGAGGAGATCGACCAGCACCTGGCCAACGTGGCGGAGGGCTCGATGGACCTGGCGACGGCGCCGCTCATCTCGGCGTGGGGGACGAAGGAGTAGCGGAGCGCCGGGGGAGGGCGGGCGCCGCGCTCTCGACGGGCCGTCCAGTCGGGGCCGCGCACACGCTACGAGCCGTCCAGTGAGCCCCGGGGCGCGGGCCGTCTAGGGTCGGCGACCATGACCACGAACGAACCGCCCGCCGCCGCGGCCGCCTCCTTCGCCCTGCACGTCCCGGACGTCGCGCTGGAACCGGAACCGCTCGACCCCGCCCAGATCGTCTCCGGCGACCCGGTCGTCACCGGCGCCGTGCTCTGGGAGTCCGCCGACGGCAGGCAGCTGCGCGGCGTCTGGCAGATCACCCCGGGCGTCGTCACCGACACCGAGGAGGACGAACTCTTCGTGGTGGTCAGCGGCCGCGCCACCGTGGAGGTCGAGGGCGCCCCCACCCTGCACCTGGCCCCCGGCACGGCCGCCGTGCTCCGGGCGGGCGACCGCACGACGTGGACGGTCCACGAGACGCTCCGCAAGGCCTATCACCTCACGCTGAGCTGAGCAGCCGCCCGCGGGTCCGTGGCCGTGCCGGGGGCCAGGTGCAGGGTGGGTGCGCTCCCGGGGCCCTCTCAGAAGAGCGGCTCGGGCAGCACCCCCTCCAGCGCGAGCAGCCGCCGCTTGGTCTCCAGGCCGCCGCCGAACCCGCCGATCCCGCCGTCGCGCTCCACCACCCGGTGGCAGGCCACCACCACCGGGAGGGGATTGGCCCCCATCGCGGCGCCCACGGCCTGCGCCGCGCGGGGCTGTCCGACGCGGCGGGCCAGCTCCCCGTACCCGACCACCGCCCCGTACGGCACCCCGGCCGCCAGCTCGCGCAGCACCTCCCGGTTGAACCCGCTGGTCAGCGACCAGTCGAGCGGCAGCTCGAAGGCGCGCCGCCGCCCGGCGAAGTACTCCGCGAGCTGGCGGGCCGCCTCGGCGAGCACGGGAGCGTGCGGCGCCTCGGCCGGCTCGGTGGCGAACCGGGCGGCGAGCCGGCCCAGCAGCGCGTCCCGCACCGCGTCGGTGGCGTGGAAGGCCACGGTCACCAGGCCCTCGTCCGTCGCGGCGAGCAGCAGGGGCCCGATGCCGGTGGCCACGACGGTCCACTCGACCCGCCGGGGCACGACCGGCGCGGCCGGCGGCTCGGGTGGTGCGCTCTCGTTCTGCCCGGTGGCGTCCATGCCGACCACGGTAGGGCCGGGCACTGACAACGCCGCCGCGCCCGGTCAGTCGTCGACGGCGTCGCTCACCACGTCCGGGGCGTTGGTGATGATCCCGTCGACACCGAAGGCGGCCACCCGCTGGGCGGTCGCCGCGTCGTTGACCGTCCAGGTGTTGACCTCCAGGCGCTTCTTGTGCGCGCCCTTGACGGCGTGGACGGCGCGCACGTAGTCCGCGTCGATCGTGGTGTTGCTCGGGTTGATCTGGTCGACGAACTGCGCGTATGCGGGCAGATCGGCCACGGCGGGGGTGCCCAGAAAGCCGGTCTTGATGGCGGGGCGCAACGCGTGCATGGTCCGCATGCTGTCCGCGCTGAAGCTCTGCACGACCAGCCGGTCCCGGACGTGGTCGTACCGCAGCCAGCCGTCCGCGCGGAGCTGGCGCAGGATCTGCGCCTCGATGCCCGGGTACAGCTCGGGCGACTTGATCTCCATGAGCAGCTTCTGGCGGTTGTGGTCGACCCGCCGCAGGTACTCGTGGAGGGTCGGCACCCGCTCGCCCGCGAACTCCGCGCCCTTCCAGCTGCCGGCGTCCAGCCTTTCGATCTCCGCGGCTGTGAAGTCCCGCACATTCCAGGGGGCGCGATCGGGAAAGACCTGCTCCACGTCGGTGGTCCGGTTCAGGGTCGTGTCGTGGATGACGACCAGGACGCCGTCCTTCGTGCGCTGCACATCGTTCTCGACCCAGGTGGTGTCCAGGTCGTCGGCCTCGTCGATGGCCTCCAGGGTGTTCTCCGGGGCGTAGGCGGAGGCGCCCCGGTGGGCGATGACCACGGGTCTGCCGTGCCCGGTCGCGGCCTCGGCGGCCGCGGGCAGGACCAGGACACCGATGACGACGGAGCCCGTCACCGAGGCGAGTGCGGCTGCTGCGCGTACGTACACGTCTGCTCCTCATGCGTCGTGAGATCACGGACGGCACGACACTGACAGGCAACGGCCGACAGAACACAGGCGAAGGATGGTCATAGGTTGAACGCCGTCACCCGCTCGCGACCGACCCCGCCTTCGACGCCGGACTTTCTTTGCCGGAAAATCGGTCGGGCGTCGTTCCGTGCGCTTTAATCTCAGCTTCAACCGCGGCCGCCCCAGTGGTCGTTGACACGGGAACGAGCAGGACATCTCGGGCAGGACACCGGCGGAAGGGCTGCGGCGCATGCGAGGGACGGTCGACGGCTTCAGTTACGGACTGGTTACGCCATTGGTGGCGTACTTCATGGCCTGCCTCGGTGGCGCTCTCGGTCTGCGGTGCACCACCAGGTCGCTGCTGGTGGCCGACACCTGGCGGGCCGGCTGGCTCGCGCTCGGCTCCGCGGCGATCGGCTCGGGCATATGGACGATGCACTTCATCGCGATGATGGGCTTCAGCGTCGAAGGGGTGCCGGTCCACTACGACAAGGCGCTGACGTTCGCGAGCCTCGGAGTGGCCATCGTCATGGTCGGCATCGGCGTCTTCATCGTCGGCTACAAGGGAGCGACCGGGCCCGCCCTGTTCACCGGAGGCACCATCACCGGCCTCGGGGTCGCGACGATGCACTACCTCGGGATGGCCGGAATGCGGCTGCACGGGACGATCGAGTACAACACCTTCCTGGTGGGCGCCTCCGTGGTGATCGCCATGGCGGCCGCCACCGCCGCCCTGTGGGCCGCCGTCCAGATCCGGGGCATCCTGTGGAGCCTCGGCGCGAGCCTGGTCATGGGGCTCGCCGTCTCCGGCATGCACTACATGGGCATGGCGGCCGTCAGTGTCCGCACCCACGGCGGCGCCACCGGCTCCCCCGGAGGGGAATCGGCCGCCGGCATCCTCGCCCCCATGATGGTCGGCCCGCTGTGCTTCCTGCTCCTGGCCGGCGTGGTCGTCATGTTCGACCCGCTGCTGGTCATGGGCCGCCCCGACTGGCGCGACGCCCTGGAGGCGGAGCGCGAGGGCCGCTCGCGCGCCGGTGTTCCGCGGCCCCGCCGGGCCCCCGACCGGTCCCTGCCGCGCACCCCGCAGGGCTGGTGACGCAGCCGCCCGCGAGGCGGATCGGACCCGGTTGTCAGTGGGGGGTCGTACGGTGGAATCCATGCGGCCCGTATCCAAGATCGAACGCACGGTGGCACCCTTCGAGGTTGTCAGTCCGTACCAGCCCAGCGGTGACCAGCCCGCGGCCATCGCCGAGCTGGACAAGCGCGTGCGCGCAGGCGAGAAGGACGTCGTCCTGCTCGGCGCGACCGGCACCGGCAAGTCCGCCACCACGGCGTGGATGATCGAGAAGCTCCAGCGCCCCACCCTGGTGATGGCACCGAACAAGACGCTGGCCGCCCAGCTGGCGAACGAGTTCCGCGAGCTGCTCCCGAACAACGCGGTGGAGTACTTCGTCTCGTACTACGACTACTACCAGCCCGAGGCGTACGTCCCGCAGTCGGACACCTACATCGAGAAGGACTCCTCGATCAACGAGGAGGTGGAGCGCCTGCGCCACTCCGCGACGAACTCGCTGCTGACCCGGCGCGACGTCGTGGTGGTCGCCTCCGTCTCGTGCATCTACGGCCTCGGTACGCCGCAGGAGTACGTGGACCGCATGGTCCCCCTGAAGGTCGGCGCCGAGTTCGACCGGGACGAGCTGCTGCGCCGCTTCGTCGACATCCAGTACACGCGCAACGACCTGGCGTTCCAGCGCGGCACCTTCCGGGTGCGCGGCGACACCATCGAGATCTTCCCGGTCTACGAGGAGCTCGCGGTCCGCATCGAGATGTTCGGCGACGAGATCGAGCGGCTCTCCACGCTGCACCCGCTCACCGGCGAGGTCATCAGCGACGACGACTCGCTCTACATCTTCCCCGCCTCGCACTACGTGGCGGGCCCCGAGCGCCTGGAGCGCGCGGTGAACGACATCGAGAAGGAGCTGACCGAGACCCTCTCCACCATGGAGAAGCAGGGCAAGATGCTGGAGGCCCAGCGGCTGCGCATGCGCACCACGTACGACCTCGAGATGCTCCGCCAGATCGGCTCCTGCTCCGGCGTGGAGAACTACTCGATGCACTTCGACGGCCGCGAGCCCGGCTCCCCGCCGAACACCCTCCTGGACTACTTCCCGGACGACTTCCTGCTGGTCATCGACGAGTCGCACGTCACCGTGCCGCAGATCGGCGCCATGTACGAGGGTGACGCCTCCCGCAAGCGCACCCTCGTCGACCACGGCTTCCGGCTGCCGTCCGCGCTCGACAACCGCCCGCTGAAGTGGGAGGAGTTCCAGGAGCGCGTCGGCCAGACCGTCTACCTGTCGGCGACGCCCGGGAACTACGAGCTGGCCCGCTCGGACGGCTACGTCGAGCAGATCATCCGCCCGACCGGCCTGGTCGACCCCGAGGTCGTGATCAAGCCCACCGAGGGGCAGATCGACGACCTGGTGCACGAGATCCGCACCCGGACCGACAAGGACGAGCGCGTCCTGGTCACCACGCTCACCAAGAAGATGGCCGAGGACCTCACGGACTACTTCCTGGAGCTCGGCATCCACGTGCGCTACCTGCACAGCGACGTCGACACCCTGCGCCGCGTCGAGCTCCTGCGCGAGCTGCGCGCGGGCGAGTACGACGTCCTGGTCGGCATCAACCTGCTGCGGGAGGGGCTCGACCTGCCCGAGGTCTCCCTGGTGGCGATCCTCGACGCGGACAAGGAAGGCTTCCTGCGCTCGGGCACGTCGCTGATCCAGACCATCGGCCGCGCGGCGCGCAACGTGTCGGGCCAGGTCCACATGTACGCCGACCGGATCACCCCGGCGATGGAGAAGGCCATCGACGAGACCAACCGGCGCCGCGAGAAGCAGGTCGCGTACAACACGGCGCACGGCATCGACCCGCAGCCGCTCCGCAAGAAGATCAACGACATCGTGGCGTCCATCGCGCGCGAGGACGTCGACACCGAGGCGCTGCTCGGCACCGGCTACCGCAAGGGCGGCAAGGACGGGAAGGGCGCCAAGGCCCCCGTCCCCGCGCTCGGCACGGCCGACACCGGCAAGAAGAAGCGCGGCAAGGCGGCGGAGACCGTCGTCACCGACCGCCCCGCCGCCGAGCTGTCCGAGGAGATCGAGGCGCTGACCGAGCGGATGCGGGCCGCCGCCGCCGACCTCCAGTTCGAGATCGCCGCCCGGCTGCGCGACGAGGTGTCCGAGATGAAGAAGGAGCTGCGGCAGATGCGGGAGGCGGGCATCGCCTGACCTGCCCGGCCCGGACGGGGCGCGGCGGCCGGTCTGTCGCAGGACCGCCACAAAAACCGCCCCGCGGTGGTCGCGTTGTCCGTGCCGCCCCCTAGGGTTTGCCCCAACCGCGCGCGAGGCGCGGCAACAGGGGACGCTCGAGAGGGGCAGCACGTGACGGCCGATTCCGCAGGTAATTCCCAGGGGCCCGGCATCAGCCTGACCAAGGGTCAGGCCATCAGTCTGGAGAAGCGGGGCGGTGGCACGCTCACCGCTGTCCGTATGGGCCTCGGCTGGCAGGCCGCCCCGCGGCGCGGCCTGTTCGGCACCCGCACGCGCGAGATCGACCTCGACGCGTCCGCGGTCCTCTTCGCCGACAAGCAACCCGTCGACGTGGTCTTCTTCCGCCACCTCGTCAGCGACGACGGCTCCGTGCGGCACACCGGTGACAACCTGGTGGGCGGCGCGGGACAGGGCGGCGACGACGAGGCGATCCTCGTCGACCTGGCCCGCGTCCCGGTCCACATCGACCAGATCGTCTTCACGGTCAACTCCTTCACGGGCCAGACCTTCCAGGAAGTGCAGAACGCGTTCTGCCGCCTGGTCGACGAGACGACCGGCCAGGAGCTGGCCCGGTACACGCTCGACGGCGGCGGCCAGTACACGGCGCAGATCATGGCCAAGGTGCACCGCGACGGCACGGGCTGGAAGATGACGGCCCTCGGCACGGCGGCCAACGGCCGCACGTTCCAGGACCTGATGCCCGCGATCCTGCCCGGCCTGTAGCGGGCGCGCGATGGCGGCCGAACTGGTGCGGGGCCAGAACCACCCGCTGGCCCGCACCCGCCTGGAGATCCGGGTGTCGGCGGGCCACCCGGTCGTCGCGGGCGCCACGCTCGCCGACGACCGGGGCACGGTGCGCGGCCCCGAGCACGTCGCGCACCCGGGCGCGCCCGCGCTGCCCGGCCTCGAAGTACCGCGCCAGGCGGCGGCCGACCACCGGCTCGCCGTCGACCTGGACGCGATGCCCGCGGACGTGCACCGCGTCACCGTGCTGCTCGCCCTGGCGCCCGGCACCGGCGGGCCCACCCGGTTCGGCGCCGTCGCCGCCCCGTTCGTCGCGGTCACCGGCGTCGACGGCACCGAAGTGGCCAGCTACACCATCACCGACCTCGACACGGAGTCGGCCGTCACCGCCCTGGAGCTGTACCGCAGAGGGGGCGCCTGGAAGGTGCGCGCCGTCGGCCAGGGGTACGCGGACGGGCTGGCCGCCCTCTTCGCCGACCAGGGCGTGCCCGACGCCCGGGCACTGGCGGGCGCCGTGCACGACGCCGTCGCCCAGGGGCTTTCGCGCACGGTGGCCGCCCCGCCCCGGCCGGCAGGCGGGACCCAGGTCCCGGCGGCCGCCACCGCCGGGCACGCCGCGGGCGGCCCGCCGCCCGCCGCCCCCGCGGCCCACGGCGCGGTCCCGGCCGGCCCCGTCGACTACACCCACCCGGGCCGCCAGGCGTCCCCGCCGCCGTCCCCGGCGCCTGGGACGGCCGCCGAGCCGGAGCGCCCCGCCGTCCCCGTCGCGGGCGACGCGTCCGGCTGGAGCATGGAAGAGCGGCTCTACAACCAGGTGTGGGGCATGTTCGAGGACCTGGCCCGCACGGTGGCCGCCTACCGCAGCGCCGTCGACTTCGCCGACTCCCGCATGGAGCAGGAGCTGGACCACGTGCTCAGCGACCCGCGTGGCCGCCTCGGCGGCGCGGCGGACGCCGCGCGCGAGGCCGCCGCCGCCAAGCACGTGGCTCTCGTCGACCGGGCGCGGGCGGCCATCGACCGGGACCTGGCCCAGCTGGTCGCCGAGTCCGAGGTCGTCGAACCGGCACTGCCCGCGGCGTACGCGGACTGGGACAACCCGTGCTGGCACGCCTACCGCAGCCCCATGGAGCTGCCCATGGCCGTCCGCCTGGGCGATCTGCGGCTGCCCGAGAGCGAGGGCGCGGGCCTGCGCATCCCGATGCTGGTGCGGCTGCCCCTGGAGCGCGGCCTGTGGATCGACGCGGGCACCGCCGATGCGGACGCCCTCGCCGACGCCGACGCGCTGCGGGCCCGCGCCGCGCACACCGCGACCGAGCTGGCGGCGCGGCTGCTTGCGGCCTATCCGGCGGGCGAGTTCAGCGTGCACGTCCTCGACCCGGCGGGTACCGCGGCGTCCGCCCTCGCCCCGCTCGTCGAGGCCGGGGTGCTCGCCGGTCCCGTGGCCCGGGGGGCGTCCGGTGTCACCGAGACGCTGACCCGGCTCACCGAGCGGGTCGACCTGGTCCACCTCGCGGTGCGCCACGGCGCGGCCGACGCCCTGCCGGCCGACCTGGACCCGGCCGAGCAGCTGCTGATCGTGCACGACTTCCCGCACGGCTTCGACGACCGCGCGCTGGCCCGGCTGCGCTACCTCGCGGATGAGGGGCCGCAGGTCGGCGTGCATCTGCTCCTGGTGGCCGACCGGGCCGACGCCGAGGAGTACGGGCCGCTGCTCGACCCCCTGTGGCGGACGCTGCTGCGGCTGTCACCGCTGCCCGGCGACCACCTGGCCGACCCCTGGGTGGGGCACGCGTGGACGTACGAGCCGCCGCCGGTCCCGCCCGGCAGCGACGTGCTGCGCCAGGTCCTCGCGAAGGTGTCCGCAGCCCGGCGGGAGCGACGGCTCTGACCTGGGAACTTGGCACGTTCTTTACTTAACGCTTTACCTTTCATGGGTGTTTCGAGTACTCTTCTTTACGCGGAGGGGAGTACTCCCGTACGCGGCGTTCCCGTCAATACGGACGACCCGGCCCGATGGCCGACGATCCCGGGGCGCCGGCCCGCGGCGCGGTGGCGCCCGGGTGGAAGAGACCTCCGGCAGCGACGACGCTGATCAGTAGCCGTACGACGCCGGAGGCGCAGTGGACGTATCGATGACCCTGTGGGTGCTGACCATTCTTGGTCTGTGTGCCCTGATCGCGGTCGACTTCTTCATCGGGCGCAAGCCCCACGACGTATCCATCAAGGAAGCCGGGGTCTGGACGGTCGTCTGGATCGCGCTCGCCGTGCTCTTCGGCATCGGCGTGACGATCTGGGGCAGCAGCCAGGCCGGCGGCGAGTTCTTCGCGGGCTTCATCACCGAGAAGTCGCTCAGCGTCGACAACCTCTTCGTCTTCATCCTGATCATGGCGAAGTTCTCGGTCCCGACCCATCTCCAACAGCGCGTGCTGCTGTTCGGCGTGCTGATCGCGCTCGTGCTGCGGGCGATCTTCATCGCGGCGGGCGCCGCCGTCATCGCCAACTTCTCCTGGGTCTTCTACATCTTCGGCGCGTTCCTCATCTACACCGCCTGGAAGCTGGTCCAGGAGGCGATGTCGGACGACGAGGAGGAGGAGGAGTTCGAGGAGAACCGCCTCCTGAAGTCCATCGAGCACAAGTTCGGCGTCGCCGACCGGTACCACGGCACGAAGCTGTTCATCCGGGAGCACGGCAAGAAGGTCATGACGCCGCTGCTCGTCGTCATGCTCGCCATCGGCATGACCGACGTGCTCTTCGCGATGGACTCGATCCCCGCGATCTTCGGCCTCACCCAGGACCCGTACATCGTCTTCACGGCGAACGCGTTCGCCCTGATGGGACTGCGCCAGCTGTACTTCCTCATCGGCGGCCTGCTCAAGAAGCTGGTCCACCTCAGCTACGGCCTGTCGGTGATCCTCGGCTTCATCGGCGTGAAGCTGGTCCTGCACGCCCTGCACGAGAACGGGGTGCACGTACCGGAGATCTCCATCCCGGTCTCGCTCGCCGTGATCTGCGGTGTCCTGGTCATCACCACGATCACCAGCCTCATCGCCTCCAAGAAGCAGGCCGAGCGGGACGCGGCCGAAGCGGCCCGCAAGGACCGCATCGACGTCTGACGGCGACGGGCGCGGGCGGCCGCCGAAGTCGCGGCGCCGCCCCGCCCCGGGCACCATCGAAGGCATGATCACCAGACTCCGGGCTCTGGCCACGCGGTGGACCGTCCTCGTCCCGGTGCTGGCCGTCGTCCTGCTCGCCCTCACCTGGGGCCGCGACCTGCCGGGCGCCCTGGTCGCCGTCGTCTCCGTCGTCCTCGCCGGCTCGGTCCTCGCGGCCGTCCACCACGCGGAGGTCATCGCCCACCGCGTCGGCGAACCCTTCGGCTCGCTGGTGCTCGCCGTCGCCGTCACCATCATCGAGGTCGCGCTCATCGTCACCCTGATGGCCGACGGAGGCGCCAAGAGCTCCACGCTCGCCCGGGACACGGTCTTCGCCGCTGTCATGATCACCTGCAACGGCATCGTCGGTATCAGCCTGCTCTCGGCCGCGCTCCGCCACCGCGTCGCGATCTTCCAGTCCGAAGGCACCGGCGGCGCCCTCGCCACCGTCGCCACCCTCGCGACCCTCTGCCTGGTCCTGCCGACCTTCACCACCAGCAGGCTGGGACCGGAGTTCTCCACCTCCCAGCTGCTCTTCTCGGCCGTCGCCGCGCTGGTCCTGTACGGGCTCTTCGTCGCCACGCAGACCGTGCGCCACCGCGACTACTTCCTGCCGATCACCCGGCACGGCGAGGTCATCGACGCCGACGACCACGCGGACGTACCGAGCACCCGCACCGCCCTGGTCAGCCTCGGACTGCTGGCCCTCGCGCTGATCGCCGTCGTCGGCCTCGCCAAGGGCGTGTCGAAGACGATCGAGCACGGCGTGGCGGCGGCGGGCATGCCGCACGCCGTCGTCGGCGTGATCATCGCGCTGCTCGTGCTGCTCCCGGAGACCATCGCGGCCCTGCGCGCGGCCCGCCGCGACCGCGTGCAGACCAGCCTCAACCTCGCGCTCGGCTCCGCGATGGCGAGCATCGGCCTGACGGTGCCGGCCGTCGCCGTCGCCTCGTTCTGGCTGTCCGGACCGCTCGTCCTCGGGCTCGGCGCCACGCACATGGTGCTGCTCGCGCTGACCATGATCGTCACCACGCTGACCGTGGTCCCCGGGCGGGCCACACCGCTCCAGGGCGGCGTACACCTGGTGATCCTGGCCGCCTACGTGGAGCTGGCCGTCACCCCGTGACCCTGCGGCTCCGGCCGTGCGCACCCCGCGTGATACACCCTCAAGGAGCATCCGCCCGCCGCATGGAGGTCCTTGTGCCGCACACCCTCGCCACCGCGCCGATCCTGGTCCTGAACGGCCCGAACCTGAACCTGCTGGGCAAGCGCCAGCCGGAGATCTACGGGCGCGACACCCTGGCCGACGTCGAGGCCCTGTGCGTCAGGACGGCCGCCGCGCACGGCGCCACCGTGGACTTCCGCCAGTCCAACCACGAGGGCGAGCTCGTCGACTGGATCCACGAGGCACGCGAGAACCACGTCGGCATCGTGATCAACCCGGCCGCGTACTCGCACACCTCGGTGGCGGTCCTGGACGCGCTCAACACCTGTGACGGCCTGCCCGTGGTGGAGGTCCACATCTCCAACATCCACCAGCGCGAGGCGTTCCGGCACCACTCCTACGTGTCCCTGCGCGCCGACGGCGTGATCGCGGGGTGCGGCGTACAGGGCTACGCGTTCGGCGTGGAGCGGGTGGCGAGTCTGGCGGCCGCGGGCGCCGCTCCCGCGTAGGGCGGGCTCCCCGGCGGCACTACCAGCCCCGCGCGCGCCACTCCGCGAGGTGCGGCCGCTCGGCGCCCAGCGACGTGTCGTTCCCGTGCCCCGGGTAGACCCAGGTCTCGTCCGGGAGCGGCGCGAAGATCTTCGTCTCCACGTCGTCGATGAGCCGCGCGAACGCCTGCGGGTCCTGGTGCGTGTTGCCCACGCCGCCCGGGAAGAGGCAGTCGCCGGTGAAGACGTGCGGGTGGCCGTGCGGGTCGTCGTAGACGAGGGCGATGGAGCCGGGGGTGTGGCCGACCAGGTGGCGGGCGGTCAGCGTGATGTGCCCGAAGCTGATCGTGTCCCCGTCCGCGACGGGGACCCGCGTCTCGACCGGGATGCCCTCGGCGTCGTCGCGCCCCGCGTACGTGCGCGCGCCGGTGGCGGCCACGACCTCTTCGAGCGCCTGCCAGTGGTCACCGTGGCGGTGGGTGGTGACGACGGACGCGATGCCGTCGTCACCGATGAGCCGCAGCAGCGTCGCCGCCTCGGCCGCCGCGTCGATCAGCAGCTGCTGGTCGGTCGCGCGGCACCGCAGCAGATAGGCGTTGTTGTCCATCGGCCCGACCGCGACCTTGGAGATCATCAGGTCCTGCAGTTCGTGCACGTCCGCCGGGCCGCCGACCTTCACCGCTCCGCTGTACGTCATGCGGCCAGCCTATAGCGGGGGCAGCGCGGGCAGGGAGCCGCGGTCCACGGAGAGGGCCGCTCCGTCCCGGCGGCCCGAAAGCCACCCCAGCAGGTCCGCCTGCCGGCCCCGCACGACGATCCCGAGAGGCGGGACCGCGCCGTCCTCGATCTCCCGCACGGACAGCCCCCGCACGGCGCCGGTGGAGAGCATCAGGCCGTCGTCCTGCTTGATCAGCAGCGGCGCCAGCCCCGGGTGGTCGCGGAAGCGGTCGGCGAGGAACTCGGTCTCCCGCCGGACGAACTCCGCGGGCAGGTCCTCCAGCTCGTAGCCGATGCCGAGGTCCACATGGTGCAGCTCGACCTCGATCCAGCGCCGGAAGGGCACCCGGGAGGCGACGTCCTTGACGCCGTTGCGCAGTTCCACGGTGCGCGACCAGTCGGCCTCCACGGCTGCGGCCTCCTGGAAGCGCTCCGCGCTCCGCCGGACGTCGTCGAGCTGGGCGGGCAGCTCGCGCGGGGCGTCCCGCTCGATGTCGGCGTCGCGCGCCGCGGCGCTCTCGTACATGGGGCGGCCCGCCAGGACGTTGCGCAGCGCGTCGGCGTTCCGGGCGAGGTGGGCGAGTACGTGGCCCCGGCTCCAGCCCGGAAGCCGTGACGGCTGCGTCACAGCTGCGTTGTCCAGGGCACCGGCCGCGGCGAGCAGCCGCTCGGTCGCCGTGCGTACACACTCCAGGTCGCGCTCGTGATGGTTCATGGCGCAGACGGTAGCCGGGCCACACGATCGGGTGAAGGTGGCCGACATCATGCGGGAATCGAATGTACGTGCTATAAGCTCGGCGCTGGCATCGGGCATTCTTGAAGGTCCGGGTTTGTTACCGAGAACGGGAAGCCGACCGCGTTGTCAGTGGCTCCCCCTAGTCTTCAAAACGACAGTCTTCCCAGGGCTGCTCCGCGGGGGCCCTGCCCCTGACACTTCTTCCAAGAAAGGTGCGGACCGGCGTGGCCGACCGTCTCATCGTCCGTGGCGCGCGCGAGCACAATCTCCGGAATGTCTCGCTCGACCTCCCGCGCGACTCCCTCATCGTCTTCACCGGTCTGTCCGGCTCCGGCAAGTCCTCGCTCGCGTTCGACACGATCTTCGCCGAGGGACAGCGGCGTTACGTGGAGTCGCTCTCCTCGTACGCCCGCCAGTTCCTCGGCCAGATGGACAAGCCGGACGTCGACTTCATCGAGGGACTCTCCCCGGCCGTCTCGATCGACCAGAAGTCGACCTCGCGCAACCCGCGCTCCACGGTCGGCACCATCACCGAGGTCTACGACTACCTGCGCCTGCTCTTCGCGCGCATCGGCAAGCCGCACTGCCCCGAGTGCGGGCGCCCCATCGCGCGCCAGTCGCCGCAGGCCATCGTGGACAAGGTCCTGGAGCTGCCCGAGGGCAGCCGCTTCCAGGTGCTCTCCCCGCTGGTGCGCGAGCGCAAGGGCGAGTTCGTCGACCTCTTCGGCGACCTGCAGACCAAGGGCTACTCCCGCGCGCGGGTGGACGGCGAGACGATCCAGCTCTCCGAGCCGCCGGCCTTGAAGAAGCAGGAGAAGCACACCATCGAGGTGGTCATCGACCGCCTCACCGTGAAGGACTCCGCCAAGCGCCGGCTGACCGACTCCGTGGAGACCGCCCTCGGTCTCTCCGGCGGCATGGTCGTGCTCGACTTCGTCGACCTCCCCGAGGACGACCCGGAGCGCGAGCGCATGTACTCGGAGCACCTGTACTGCCCGCACGACGACCTGTCCTTCGAAGAGCTGGAGCCCCGCTCCTTCTCCTTCAACTCGCCGTTCGGCGCCTGCCCCGACTGCACGGGCATCGGTACGCGCATGGAGGTCGACCCCGACCTGATCGTGCCCGACCCCGACAAGTCGCTCGACGAGGGAGCCATCCACCCCTGGTCGCACGGGCACACCAAGGACTACTTCGCCCGGCTCACCGGGGCGCTCGCGGACGCCCTCGGCTTCCGTACGGACATCCCGTTCGGCGGGCTGCCGCAGCGCGCCAGGAAGGCGCTGCTGCACGGCCACAAGACGCAGATCGAGGTCCGCTACCGCAACCGCTACGGGCGGGAGCGCCGGTACACGACGCCGTTCGAAGGCGCCGTGCCGTTCGTCAAGCGCCGCCACAGCGAGGCCGAGTCGGACTCCAGCCGCGAGCGCTTCGAGGGCTACATGCGCGAGGTGCCCTGCCCCACCTGCGCGGGCACCCGCCTCAAGCCGATCGTCCTCGCCGTCACGGTCATGGAGAAGTCCATCGCCGAGGTCTCGGCGATGTCGATCAGCGACTGCGCCGACTTCCTGGGCAAGCTCCGGCTGAACGCGCGGGACAAGAAGATCGCCGAGCGCGTCCTGAAGGAGGTCAACGAGCGGCTGCGCTTCCTGGTCGACGTCGGCCTCGACTACCTCTCGCTGAACCGGGCGGCGGGCACGCTCTCCGGCGGCGAGGCCCAGCGCATCCGCCTCGCCACCCAGATCGGCTCCGGACTCGTCGGCGTCCTGTACGTGCTCGACGAGCCGTCCATCGGCCTCCACCAGCGCGACAACCACCGCCTGATCGAGACCCTGGTCCGCCTGCGGGACATGGGCAACACGCTCATCGTGGTGGAGCACGACGAGGACACCATCAAGGTCGCCGACTGGGTCGTCGACATCGGCCCCGGCGCGGGCGAGCACGGCGGCAAGGTCGTGCACAGCGGACCGTTGAAGGGGCTGCTGAGCAACGCCGAGTCGATGACGGGCCAGTACCTGTCGGGCAAGAGGTCCATCCCCGTGCCGGACGTCCGGCGCCCCGTGGACCCCGCGCGCCACCTCACCGTGCACGGCGCCAAGGAGAACAACCTGCGGGACATCGACGTGTCCTTCCCGCTCGGTGTCCTCTCGGCCGTCACCGGCGTCTCCGGATCCGGCAAGTCCACGCTGGTCAACGACATCCTGTACACGCACCTGGCGCGCGAGCTGAACGGGGCGCGCTCCGTCCCCGGCCGTCACACGCGCGTGGAGGGCGACGACCTCGTCGACAAGGTCGTGCACGTCGACCAGTCGCCCATCGGCCGCACCCCCCGGTCGAACCCGGCGACGTACACCGGCGTCTTCGACCACGTCCGCAGGCTCTTCGCCGAGACCACCGAGGCGAAGGTCCGGGGGTACCTGCCGGGCCGCTTCTCCTTCAACGTCAAGGGCGGCCGCTGCGAGAACTGCTCGGGCGACGGCACCATCAAGATCGAGATGAACTTCCTGCCGGACGTGTACGTCCCGTGCGAGGTCTGCCACGGCGCGCGCTACAACCGCGAGACCCTGGAAGTCCACTACAAGGGCAAGTCCATCGCCGAGGTCCTGGACATGCCGATCGAGGAGGGCCTCGCCTTCTTCGAGGCCGTCCCGGCGATCGCCCGCCACCTCAGGACGCTGAACGACGTGGGCCTCGGCTACGTCCGCCTCGGGCAGTCCGCGCCGACCCTCTCGGGCGGTGAGGCGCAGCGCGTGAAGCTCGCGAGCGAGCTGCAGAAGCGCTCCACGGGACGGACGGTCTACGTGCTCGACGAGCCGACCACCGGTCTGCACTTCGAGGACATCAGCAAGCTCATCACCGTGCTGTCCGGCCTCGTCGACAAGGGCAACTCGGTGATCGTCATCGAGCACAACCTCGACGTCATCAAGACCGCGGACTGGGTCATCGACATGGGCCCCGAGGGGGGCAACGGCGGCGGCATCGTCGTCGCCGAGGGCACCCCCGAGCAGGTCGCGTCGGAACCCGCCAGCCACACCGGCAAGTTCCTGCGGGACGTGCTCGGCGCCGACCGGGTCAGCGACGCCTCGGCGCCCGCCGCCCGCAAGCGCAAGAGCGCGGCGAAGAAGACCGTGGCGGCCACCAAGGCCCCGGCCAAGAAGACCGCCACGGCGAAGGCGGCGGCGGCCAAGCCCGCGGCCAAGAAGACGGCGACCCGGGCCCGCAAGGCCTGAGAGCGCGTACGCACGGCGTCCCGCGGGAGCTTCCCGCGGGGCGCCGTGCGCTGTCCCGGCCCGCCGAGCCGCTCGCGTGCGGTGCGTGCGGGGGCGCGGTCGCTACAGCGCCCCGACCTCGGACGCGTACGGCGGCTCGGCGCCCGCCCGGGAGCAGGTGAGCGCCGCCGCGCGCCCCGCGAACCGCAGCAGGCGCGCCCAGCCGTCCCCGTCCAGGGCGCCGACGGCCGCGGGGGAGAGGGCGTCCAGGTGCGCGAGGCCGTGCAGCAGCGCCGCGTTGACGGTGTCCCCGGCGCCGATGGTGTCCACGACGTCGACCCGCTCACCGGGCACGGACAGTTCGCCGCCGTTCCGCGTGAAGACGGTCAGCCCGTCCCCGCCGCGGGTCACGACCACGGCCGCGGGTCCGGCGGCCAGCCACGCGCGGGGCGTGCCCCCGAGCCACTCGGCGTCCTCCTCGGAGAGCTTGAGGAGCGTGGTGGACGGCAGCCAGCTCCGGAAGCGGGCCCGGTAGGCGTCCGCGTCGGGGATCAGGCCCGCCCGGATGTTCGGGTCGAGCGCGGTGCACAGGCCCTGCGCGGCGGTCGCGCGCATCAGCTCCTCGTAGGCGCTCGCCCCCGGTTCCAGGACCAGGGAGCAGGTGCCGAACGACACCGCGCGCGTGCCCGCCGGGAGGGCGTCCGGCACCGTGAAGAGGCGGTCGGCGGTCCCCTCGACGTAGAAGGAGTAGCCGGCCGAGCCGTCCGCCCCGATGGAGGCGACCGCCAGGGTCGTCGGCTCGTCTCCCCGCTGCACCGGGGCGGTGTCGACACCGGCCGTCCGCAGACCGTCGAGCAGGGCGTCACCGAAGGCGTCCCGGGACACGCGCGAGCAGAACGCCACGTCGGAGCCGAGCCGGCCGAGCGCCACCGCCGTGTTGTAGGGCCCGCCGCCGAGCCGCGGCGCGAGGGCGGGCAGAGCGGCGTCCGGGCCGCCCTCGGCGCCCGCGCCCAGCGGCACGAGGTCGATCAGGGCCTCTCCGGCGACGACGATCACGATGGTTCCTCTCGGACGGGGATGAACGGGTGTGCGGGGCGGGGGGCGGAGCGGGCGGGGCGCGCGTGCACAGGGTGCCGACGACGGGTGCCGACGACGGGTGCCGACGACGGGTGCCGACGACGGGTGCCGACGACGGGTGCCGACGACGGGTGCCGACGACGGCAGGCTAAAGCGTCCCGTGCCGGGCGGCAGCCGCCGTCCCCGATACGGGCACGTCCGCCGCCCGTACGGGCACGAACGCGGGGGCGTGCCGGGCAGCACGGCGAGCCCGCCGCGCCTGATCAAGCCCGGCCCGCGCCCAGCTCCAGGCCGCTCCCGGTGCTGCCGCGGGCAGACCCGAGACCCGCGGAAGCCCCCGCACCCGCGCCGGTATCGTCTGATCCGCCACCCTTGTCGCCCCCAGCACCCCTGCCCCGTGGAGTCCAGATGTCCCGCACCGTCCCCTCCCGCATCTCCCGCCGCACCGCCCTGCGCGGCGCCGCCGTCGCGGGGACGGCCGGGCTCGGCCTGACCGCCTGCTCGACCGGGTCCGGCGACGGGGCCGCGGCGGCGCCCACCGCCCCGGTCGACCTGGGCAAGGCCACCGAGGTTCCCGCGGGCGGGGCGAAGCTCTACAACGACGAGCACGTCGTCGTCAGCCGCACCCGTGACGACACCGACGGCGCCTACAAGGCGTTCAGCACCATCTGCACCCACGCCGGCTGCCCGATCCGGATGCTCGAAGGCACGGAGCTGACCTGCAACTGCCACGGCAGCAAGTTCGACGCCACGACCGGCAAGGTGCTGCACGCCCCGGCCACCGAGCCGCTGGAGGAGCTGGCGGTCGAGGTCCGGGGCGGCAAACTCGTCGTGCGCCCGAAGAAGTAGCCCGTCCCCGCCCGGGCCGGGCTCACTCCCACTCCCAGCCGATCCCCAGCAGCCCCGCCCGCACCTGCGGCTCCACCAGGTGCACCGAACGGTGCCGGCCGCTCAGCGCCAGCTCCTGGCGGCCGCCCCGCGGCGCCGCCGCCGACCGCTGGGCGAAGCGGTGGCAGCGCAGGGGCAGCGCGTCCTCGGTGAACCGGACCTGGAGCGCGTACTGCCCGCCCGCGAAGCTGAACCCGCGCACGTACTCGGTGGTGGGGCCGGCCGTGCCGTCCTCGAAGCCGTAGCGGAACAGATGGGTCTCCCCGGCCCGCAGCCGCGCGTCGAAGAGCAGCTCCGCCACCAGTACGCCCGTCCCGCCGTCCCAGCGCACCCGCCCCGTGCGGCAGTTCTCCAGGGCGCGCACGGCCACGTCCGCGGGCGCGCACCCGGGGTCGCCGTGGTGAACGGCCACGTACCGGTCCACCCCGTCGCGGTGGGCCCGCACGACGAGCTGGGAGTCCCGGCCGAGCAGCTCCCGGTGCGCCCCGATCCGCACCCGTTCGTGCTGTCCCACGGTGTGCAGCCCGCCGTCGAGCGGCGACTCCAACTCCCCGAGCAGGCGTTCGAGGACCCCCGATGCCCGGACGAGCGAGCGGTACGAACGGACCGCGGGGCGGGGCGGCGCGACCGGGCTCCCGGCGGGTCCGAGCAGCCGGATCAAGGACTCCTCGGGCAGCTGGAGGATCTCCTCCAGGGCGCGGACGGCCCGCATCGACTCGGCCCGCTGCGGCCGCCGCGCGCCCTGCTGCCAGTAGCTCAGACTCGTCACGCCGACCTTGATGCCCTGGCGCGACAGATGGTGCTGGACCCGGTGGAGCGGCAGCCGCCGCGCGGCGATCGCCGCCCGCAGGGCGAGGTGGAACGGGCCGGTGCGCAGCGCCGCGTCCAGGGCGGGGAGCTGCGCCGCTTCCGTGTGCCGTTCGCCGGGCCGCATCCGGGCCTCCCGCTTCTCCGCTGCACCGTCCCAAGTCACCCGGCATTGAAGCGTGTTGACCTGCACTCGACAAGCTTTGCTGCTCGCGCGGGCGCCCGGCGGCCGGGGCGCCTCCGCCGGGGCCCCGCGCTGTCACACCCCGCCAGTAGGGTGTCTGACATGGCCGACCCCTCCAGCTACCGCCCCAAGCCGGGACAGATTCCCGACTCGCCAGGGGTGTACAGGTTCCGCGACGAGCACCGCCGGGTGATCTACGTCGGAAAGGCGAAGAGCCTGCGCCAGCGCCTGGCGAGCTACTTCCAGGACCTGGCGAACCTGCACCCCCGTACGCGCACCATGGTCACCACGGCCGCCTCCGTGGAGTGGACGGTGGTGGCCACGGAGGTCGAGGCGCTGCAGCTGGAGTACTCCTGGATCAAGGAGTACGACCCCCGGTTCAACGTCAAGTACCGCGACGACAAGAGCTACCCGTACCTCGCGGTGACGATGAACGAGCAGTTCCCGCGGGTCCAGGTGATGCGCGGCCAGAAGAAGAAGGGCGTGCGCTACTTCGGGCCCTACGGGCACGCCTGGGCGATCCGCGACACCGTCGACCTCCTGCTGCGCGTCTTCCCGGTCCGCACCTGCTCCGCGGGGGTCTTCAAGAACGCGACCCGGACCGGCCGCCCCTGCCTCCTCGGCTACATCGGCAAGTGCTCGGCCCCCTGTGTGGGCCGCGTCACCCCCGAGGAACACCGCGAGCTGGCCGAGGAGTTCAGCGACTTCATGGCCGGCCGCACCGGCACGTACATCCGCCGCCTGGAGAAGGACATGGTGGTGGCGGCCGAGGACATGGAGTACGAGCGCGCGGCCCGGCTGCGCGACGACATCGAGGCGCTGCGCAAGGCCATGGAGAAGAGCGCGGTCGTCCTCGCCGACGCCACCGACGCCGACCTCATCGCCCTCGCGGAGGACGAGCTGGAGGCCGCCGTCCAGATCTTCCACGTCCGGGGCGGACGCGTCCGCGGCCAGCGCGGCTGGGTCACCGACAAGGTCGAGGCGGTCACCAGCGGCGACCTGGTCGAACACGCGCTCCAGCAGCTCTACGGCGAGGAGAGCGGGGACTCCGTCCCCAAGGAGGTCCTCGTCCCGGCGCTGCCCGACCCCGTGGAGCCCGTCCAGGCCTGGCTCACCGAGCGGCGCGGCTCGGGGGTGTCCCTGCGCATCCCGCAGCGCGGCGACAAGAAGGCGCTCATGGAGACGGTCCACCGGAACGCGCTGCACGCGCTCGCCCTGCACAAGACCAAGCGCGCCTCCGACCTCACCACGCGCTCGCGCGCCCTGGAGGAGATCGCGGAGGCCCTCGGCCTGGACAGCGCGCCGCTGCGCATCGAGTGCTACGACATCTCGCACCTCCAGGGGGACGACGTCGTCGCCTCCATGGTCGTCCTGGAGGACGGCCTCGCCCGAAAGAGCGAATACCGCCGCTTCCAGATCAAGGGCTTCGAAGGACAGGACGACGTCCGCTCCATGCACGAGGTGATCACGCGCCGCTTCAAGCGCTACCTCGCCGTGCAGGAGAAGTCGGGGGAGTGGTCCGACACCGAGCTGACCGACGACGAGGGGCCGAGCGAGTCCACCCTCACCGAGGAGGACGGCCGCCCGAAGAAGTTCGCCTACCCGCCGCAGCTCGTCGTGGTCGACGGCGGCCAGCCGCAGGTCGCGGCGGCCAAGCGGGCCCTGGACGAGCTGGGGATCGACGACATCGCGGTCTGCGGTCTGGCCAAGCGCCTCGAAGAGGTCTGGGTGCCGGACGAGGACGACCCGGTCATCCTGCCCCGCACCAGCGAGGGGCTCTACCTCCTCCAGCGGGTGCGCGACGAGGCCCACCGCTTCGCCATCACCTACCAGCGCAGCAAGCGGGCCAAGCGCTTCCGGGCCGGCCCGCTGGACGAGGTGCCGGGCCTCGGCGACGCGCGCAAACAGGCGCTCATCAAGCACTTCGGTTCGGTGAAGCGGCTGCGGTCCGCCACAATCGACCAGATCTGTGAGGTTCCCGGCATAGGCCGCAAGACGGCCGAGACGATCGTGGCGGCCTTCGCCACGGCGGCCCCCGCGCGGCCCGCCGTGAACATGGCCACCGGAGAGATCATGGAAGACGAAGTGGACACCACACCGGAGGACGCGACGGACGCGCCCTCCGCCGGGGAGCCCGTCGCCACGGGCCCCTCGGAGGAACGACGGGGGCAGGAGCAATGAGCGAGCACGACCAGAGCAGCGACATCAGCGGCACGGCACAGGACCCCGCGCCGGCGGAGCACGGAGCACAGGTGAGTACCGGCACAGCCGCCACGAAGGACACCCAGGCCGCCCCCGACCCGGTCATCCCCGAGCTGGTGATCATCTCCGGGATGTCGGGCGCGGGCCGCTCCACCGCGGCGAAGTGCCTGGAGGACCTCGGCTGGTTCGTCGTCGACAACCTGCCGCCCGCCCTGATCCCCACCATGGTGGAGCTCGGCGCCCGCTCCCAGGGGAACGTGGCACGGATCGCGGTCGTCGTCGACGTCCGCGGACGGCGCTTCTTCGACAACCTCCGGGAGTCCCTCGCGGACCTGGAGGCCAAGCACGTCACGCGCCGCATCGTCTTCCTGGAGTCCTCCGACGACGCCCTGGTACGCCGCTTCGAGTCGGTGCGCCGCCCGCACCCGCTCCAGGGCGACGGCCGCATCGTCGACGGCATCGCCGCCGAGCGCGAACTCCTGCGCGAGCTGCGCGGCGACGCCGACCTCGTCATTGACACCTCCAGCCTGAACGTGCACGAGCTGCGCGCCAAGATGGACGCCCAGTTCGCCGGCGAGGAGGAGCCCGAGCTGCGGGCCACCGTCATGTCGTTCGGCTTCAAGTACGGGCTGCCCGTCGACGCCGACCTCGTCGTCGACATGCGCTTCCTGCCCAACCCGCACTGGGTCCCCGAGCTGCGCCCCTTCACCGGCCTGAACGAGGAGGTGTCTAACTACGTCTTCGCGCAGCCCGGCGCCAAGGAGTTCCTCGACCGCTACACCGAGCTGCTCCAGCTGATCGCGGCCGGCTACCGCCGCGAGGGCAAGCGGTACGTGACCATCGCCGTCGGCTGCACCGGCGGCAAGCACCGCTCCGTCGCCACGTCCGAGAAGCTCGCGGCCCGGCTCGCCGCCCAGGGCGTGGAGACCGTCGTCGTCCACCGCGACATGGGCCGGGAATGACAGGACGTACGCTCCGGCTCACCAGCAGGCTGAGCCGGAAGAAAGCCCCGACGGCGCGCCGCAGGGGCGCCACGCCCAAAGTCGTCGCCCTCGGCGGTGGCATGGGCCTGTCGGCCTCCCTGGCCGCGCTGCGCCGCATCACCGGCGACCTGACGGCCGTCGTCACGGTCGCCGACGACGGCGGCTCCAGCGGCCGCCTCCGGGACGAGCTGGGGGTGCTGCCCCCCGGGGACCTGCGCAAGGCCCTCGCGGCCCTGTGCGACGATGACGACTGGGGCCAGACCTGGGCCCGCGTCATCCAGCACCGCTTCCACTCACCGGGCGAGATGAACGGGCACGCGGTCGGCAACCTGCTGATCGTCGCCCTGTGGGAGCAGCTGGGCGACCACGTCCAGGCGCTCGACCTGGTCGCCGAGCTGCTCGGCGCGCACGGGCGCGTGCTGCCCATGTCGGCGGTGCCGCTGGAGCTCCAGGCGTTGGTCCGGGGCCACGACCCGGCCCGCCCCGACGCGGTGGACACGGTCCGCGGGCAGGCCACGGTCGCCCTCACCCCCGGTGAGGTGCAGTCGGTCCACCTGGTGCCGCACGACCCGCCGGCTGTGCCCGAGGCGGTCGCCGCGGTGCGCGACGCGGACTGGGTGGTGCTCGGCCCCGGCTCCTGGTTCTCGTCCGTGATCCCGCACCTGCTCGTCCCCGAACTGCTGGACGCGCTCGTCGAGACCAAGGCCCGCCGCGTCCTCTCGCTCAACCTCGCTCCGCAACCCGGAGAAACCGATGGCTTCTCACCGCAGCGTCATTTGGAGGTTTTGGGACGACACGCCCCTAAACTCGCCCTGGACGTGGTGCTGGCCGACGAGGCCGCCGTGCCCGACCGCGAGTCATTGACCGACGCCGCCAAGGAGCGCTTCGGTGCCGCGGTCGAGCTGGCGCCGGTAGCCAGGCCCGACGGGACTCCGAGGCACGATCCGGAGCTGTTGGCCGCCGCGTACGACCGTATTTTTCGGATGCATGGAAGGATCGGCCCATGGCGATGACGGCAGCGGTGAAGGACGAGATCTCCCGGCTCCCCGTCACCCGGACCTGCTGCAGAAAGGCCGAGGTCTCGGCGATTCTGCGGTTCGCGGGCGGCCTTCACCTGGTGAGCGGCCGCATCGTGATCGAGGCGGAGCTGGACACCGCGATGGCCGCGAGGCGGCTCAAGCGGGACATCCTCGAGATCTTCGGGCACAGCTCGGAGCTGATCGTGATGGCGCCCGGCGGGCTGCGCCGCGGCTCGCGTTTTGTCGTACGGGTGGTGGCGGGCGGCGACCAGCTGGCCCGCCAGACGGGCCTCGTGGACGGCCGCGGCCGCCCCATCCGGGGCCTGCCGCCGCAGGTGGTCTCGGGGGCCACCTGCGACGCGGAGGCGGCCTGGCGCGGCGCGTTCCTGGCGCACGGCTCGCTCACCGAGCCCGGGCGTTCCAGCTCCCTGGAGGTGACCTGCCCCGGCCCGGAGGCGGCCCTCGCGCTGGTCGGCGCGGCCCGCCGGCTCTCCATCGCGGCCAAGGCCCGCGAGGTGCGCGGGGTGGACCGCGTGGTCGTCCGCGACGGTGACGCGATCGGCGCGCTGCTCACCCGGATGGGCGCACACGAGTCGGTCCTTGCCTGGGAGGAGCGGCGGATGCGCCGCGAGGTGCGCGCCACCGCCAACCGCCTCGCCAACTTCGACGACGCGAACCTGCGCCGCTCGGCCCGCGCGGCCGTCGCCGCCGGCGCCCGGGTGCAGCGCGCCCTGGAGATCCTCGCCGACGACGTGCCCGAGCACCTCGCCGCCGCAGGACGGCTGCGCATGGAGCACAAGCAGGCCTCCCTGGAGGAGCTGGGCGCCCTCGCCGACCCGCCGCTGACCAAGGACGCCGTCGCGGGCCGCATCCGCCGGCTGCTCGCCATGGCGGACAAGCGGGCGCAGGACCTCGGCATCCCCGGCACGGAGTCGAACCTGACGGAGGAGCTGGCCGAGGAGATGGTGGAGGAGATGGCCGGCGAGATGGCGCAGAGCCTCGCCGAGAACATGGCCGGCTGAGCCCGGGACAGCTCCTCCCCCCCGGACCCCGCGCACCTCGCGTCCCCCAGGGTCGCGGACGAGCCGGTGGCGGCGCCCATGGTGGCGCCGCCACCGGCTTTCCGTCCCTTTTGAACGACCCTGATGCCCCCTTGACTTGACCTTGAACTGTCATGAGTCTGGCGGCTGTTCGCTTCTGTGGCCGCGCGCCACGACCGCGGCAGACAACTGCAAGGGGGGCTCATGAGACGAAGAGCGAGATCGATCCTCGCTGTCGGAGCACTGGTTCTGGGCGTGGGCGGGGCGGCACTCGCCCCCGTCGCCCAGGCGGAGAGCGGAAGTCCAGCGAGCAAGGACCCCGGCGCGGACGCCGTCACGGTGTACCGCGCCGAGGTGTCGAAGGAGCAGGTGCCCCTGCTCCTCCAGGCGGGCCAGGACGGCCGCGAACTCAGCGCGCAGGTACCCCGGAAGGGCACCGCGCAGGTCGAGGTCTACCTCACCGGCCGGCAGGCCAGGACCCTGCGGGGCAAGGGTGTGCGGCTCACCGAGCACAAGGTTCCGGCGGCGGCGAAGGCGCGCGTGAAGGCCGCGGGCGACGGCGTCTTCCGGCCCTACAGCGGCGCGGGCAACCTCCAGGAGGAGATCCTCCGCACCGGCCAGGAGCACCCCGGCCTCACCAAGGTCGTCTCCATCGGCAAGACGCTCCAGGGCAAGGACATCCTCGCGCTGAAGCTCAGCAAGGACGCCAAGAAGGCCAAGGACGGCGCCAAGCCGTCGGTCCTCTACATGTCCAACCAGCACGCGCGCGAGTGGATCACCCCGGAGATGACCCGCCGCCTGATGCACTACTACGTGGACAACTACGCCAAGGACCGGCGCGTCAAGAAGATCGTCGACTCCACGGAGCTGTGGTTCGTCCTGTCGGCCAACCCCGACGGCTACGACTGGACGTTCGACCCTGACGGCGACCGGCAGTGGCGCAAGAACATGCGCGACGTGAACGGCGACGGCGCCTACACCTCGGGCGACGGCGTCGACCTCAACCGGAACTTCGCCTACAAGTGGGGCTACGACGACGAGGGTTCGTCCCCGCGCCCCAGCAACGAGACCTACCGCGGCGCGCGGCCGAACTCCGAACCCGAGACCCGGGCCGTCGACGCCTTCGAGAAGCGCGTCGGCTTCGACTACGCCATCAACTACCACTCCGCCGCCGAACTGCTGCTCTACGGAGTGGGCTGGCAGGTCGCCACCCCCACGCCGGACGACGTGCTCTACAAGGCGCTCGCCGGCACCCCGGAGCACTCCGCGATCCCCGGCTACCACCCCCAGGTCTCCTCGGAGCTGTACACGACCAACGGCGAGGCCGACGGACACGCCGCCAACGTCAACGGCGTCTCGATGTTCACCCCCGAGATGAGCACCTGCCAGACCGCCTCGAACGTCGATCCGAACGACGCCTGGCGGCCCCAGGACTGCGCCTCGGTCTTCACGTTCCCGGACGACGAGAAGCTGATCCAGGGCGAGTTCGCGAAGAACGTGCCCTTCGCCCTCTCCGTCGCGGAGACCGCCTCCCACCCGGACCGGCCGGCGTCGTCGGTCGGCCTTGAAGCGCCCGACTTCACCCCGGCGGCCTTCCCCACCTCGTACGCGCGCGGAGGCGACCAGGAAGTCTCGGTCGTCGCCCGGAAGTCCGTCCGCGGCAAGGAGCTGAACTACCGCGTCAATGGCGGCCGTGCGCACGACGGGAAATTGCGCGCCTGGAAGGGCGGCGAGACCTACGGAGGCGAGGACAATCTCCACTTCGACGCCTATCGGGCGAAGGTGGCGGACGCCGATGTGGGCGACAAGGTGGAGGTGTGGTTCACCGGGCGCACGAAATCCGGAAAGCGCACTTCGAGTGAACCGTTCACGTACACCGTCGCGACACGCCCGAAGGCGGACACGCTCGTCGTCGCGGAAAACGACACCACAGGGCAGCAAACGGCCGCCTACGTGGACGCGCTCAAGGCCGCCGGACACCGGGCCGCCGTCTGGAACGTCGCGACGCAGGGCGTGCCCGACCCGCTCGGGGTCCTCGGCCACTTCGAGGCGGTCGTCCACTACACGGGCGCGGACCGCCCCGGTCTCGCCACGCAGCTGGCCCTGCGCGACTACCTGAACGAGGGCGGCAAGCTGGTCGAGGCGGGCGAGAAAGCGGGCGGCTCGGTCGCCATCGGCGACACCACGACGAACGACTTCAGCCAGTACTACCTGGGCGCCTACTCCCGGACCGCGGCACCGGTCGCCACCCGGTTCGACGGTTCCGGCGCGCTGGACGGCATCGTCACGGCCCTCGGCGACGCCCCCGGCAACCCGCTGAACGGCGCCGGCCTGTACGAGGCGACCTCCGACACCCTGCCGCGGTTCGAGAGCGCCGGGGCCGGCCAGTACGAGGGCGCGGGCATGGCCGCGGCCGTGCACACGGACGACGCCTACAAGCGGCTGACCCGCACCATCGACCTCACCCGTGTCACCGCCGCCGACCGGCCGGCGCTGCGGACCCAGCTGCTCTGGGACACCGAGGCGGGCTACGACCATGTGATCCTGGAGGCGCACACGGTCGGGGCCGAGGACTGGACGACGCTGCCGGACGAGGACGGCCTGACCACGAACGCCGTGCCCACCGAGTGCGAGGCCGGATTCCTCATCGAGGACCACCCGGCCCTCACCCGCTACCTGACGCCCGACGGCGCCGCCTGCGCGAACTCCGGCACCTCCGGTGCCTGGAACAGCCTCACGGGCTCCTCCGACGACTGGAAGACGGTCAGCTACGACCTGAGCGCCTACGCGGGCCACTCCGCCGAGGTCTCGCTCAGCTACGTCTCCGACCCCGGGAGCGGCGGCGAGGGCGTGCGCGCCGACAACGCGTCCGTCGTCATCGGGGGCCAGGTCACCGAGAACGAGGGCTTCGAGACGTCCCTGGGCGTCTGGCGGGTCCCCGGGCCGCCCGCGGGCAGCCCCGCGGCGGACCGGGACTGGGCCCCGGCCGCCGACCTGTTCACCACCTACGGGGCGATCAGCACCCCGGACACCGTTCTCCTGGGATTCGGTCTGGAACACGTCACGGCACCCGCCGAGCGAAATGCGCTCATCAGAAAGGCACTGCGCTCAATTAGCGACTGATCGGCCTCGAAATACCCGGGAAATACGCGGCGGCCCGTACGTTACTGGCGAGTACGGGCCGCTGTGTCCTGCATAGGGCCGCTCGATGTCACCCGCAGCCCTTATGGGAGGTAGGGTCAAGAGCGGTCGGGGACATCCCAATACATCTCGCCGGCGTCGAATCCGGCGTACCAACGAGGAGATCGGTTCGTGACGATCCGCGTAGGCATCAACGGCTTTGGCCGCATCGGTCGTAACTACTTCCGCGCGCTGCTCGAGCAGGGTGCGGACATCGAGATCGTGGCTGTCAACGACCTGGGTGACACCGCGACCACCGCGCATCTTCTGAAGTACGACACCATCCTGGGCCGTCTCAAGGCCGAGGTGTCGCACACCGAGGACACCATCACCGTCGACGGCCACACCATCAAGGTGCTCTCCGAGCGCAACCCCGCCGACATCCCGTGGGGTCAGCTGGGCGTCGACATCGTGATCGAGTCGACCGGCATCTTCACCAAGAAGGCCGACGCCGAGAAGCACATCGCCGGTGGCGCCAAGAAGGTCCTCATCTCGGCTCCGGCCAAGGACGAGGACATCACGATCGTGATGGGCGTCAACCAGGACAAGTACGACGCGGCCAACCACCACGTCATCTCGAACGCCTCCTGCACCACCAACTGCGTGGCGCCGATGGCCAAGGTTCTCGACGAGAACTTCGGCATCGTCAAGGGCCTGATGACGACGGTCCACGCGTACACGAACGACCAGCGCATCCTGGACTTCCCGCACTCGGACCTGCGCCGCGCCCGCGCCGCCGCCGAGAACATCATCCCGACCACGACGGGCGCCGCCAAGGCCACCGCCCTGGTCCTGCCGCAGCTCAAGGGCAAGCTCGACGGCATCGCGATGCGCGTCCCGGTCCCGACCGGCTCGGCCACCGACCTGGTCGTGGAGCTGAACCGCGAGGTCACCAAGGACGAGGTCAACGCCGCGTTCAAGAAGGCCGCCGACGACGGCGACCTCAAGGGCATCCTCTTCTACACCGAGGACCCGATCGTGTCGTCCGACATCGTCAGCGACCCGGCCTCCTGCACCTTCGACTCCTCCCTGACCATGGTCCAGGAGGGCAAGACGGTGAAGATCCTCGGCTGGTACGACAACGAGTGGGGCTACTCCAACCGCCTCGTGGACCTGACGGTCTTCGTCGGTGGTCAGCTCTAGAGTTCAAGAGCAGCAAGGCATCACGATGTGAGCGAAGGTCCGGACCCGCGCGACGCCGCGCTGCGGTCCGGGCCTTTCGCGCGTCAGCCTCACAGCCTCACTAGGAGCCCAGTCATGAAGACCATCGAGGAACTTCTCGCCGAAGGGGTCGACGGCAAGCGGGTGTTCGTCCGCGCCGACCTGAACGTGCCGCTGGCCGACGGCGTCATCAGCGACGACGGCCGCATCCGCGCCGTCCTGCCCACCGTCGAGGCACTGGCGAAGGCGGGTGCCAAGGTGATCGTCGCCTCCCACCTGGGCCGCCCCAAGGGCGCTCCCGACCCGCAGTTCTCGCTGCTGCCCGCCGCCGAGCGGCTCGGTGAACTCCTCGGCAAGCCGGTCGCGTTCGCCCAGGACACCGTGGGCCCCGCCGCGCACGACGCGGTGGACGGCCTGGAGCCCGGCCAGGTCGCCGTCATCGAGAACCTGCGGTTCAACGCGGGGGAGACCAGCAAGGACGACACCGAGCGCGGCGAGTTCGCCGACCGGCTCGCCGCCCTGGCGGACGTCTACGTAGGCGACGGTTTCGGCGCCGTGCACCGCAAGCACGCCTCCGTGTACGACCTCGCGAAGAAGCTGCCGCACTACGCCGGCTACCTCATCGCCACCGAGGTCGGCGTCCTGAAGAAGCTCACCGACGACGTCCAGCGCCCCTACGTGGTCGCGCTCGGCGGCGCCAAGGTCTCCGACAAGCTCGCCGTCATCGACCAGCTGCTCGGCAAGGCCGACCGGCTGCTCATCGGCGGCGGCATGGTCTTCACGTTCCTCAAGGCCAAGGGCTACGAGATCGGTACCTCGCTCGTCCAGGAGGACCAGATCCCGGCGGTGAGCGAGTACCTGGAGCGCGCCGAGAAGAACGGCGTGGAGATCGTGCTGCCGGTGGACGTCGTCGTCGCACCCGCCTTCCCCGACCTCAAGACGAAGGCCCCCTCCGACGCCACCACCGTGGCCGCGGACGCCATGCCGGCCGGGCAGATGGGCCTGGACATCGGCCCGGAGTCCGGCACGCTGTACGCCTCGAAGCTCGCCGACGCGCAGACCGTCTTCTGGAACGGGCCGATGGGCGTCTTCGAGCACCCCGACTACGCCGAGGGCACCAAGGCGGTCGCCCAGGCCCTCATCGACTCCCCGGGCTTCACCGTGGTGGGCGGCGGCGACTCCGCCGCGGCCGTCCGTACCCTGGGCTTCGACGAGAAGGCATTCGGCCACATCTCGACCGGTGGCGGCGCCTCCCTCGAATACCTCGAGGGCAAGACGCTGCCCGGTCTCGCCGCACTGGAGGACTGACCCTTAATGAGCACCCGCACGCCGCTGATGGCGGGCAACTGGAAGATGAACCTCAACCACCTGGAGGCCATCGCCCACGTCCAGAAGCTCGCCTTCGCCCTCGCGGACAAGGACTACGAGGCAGTCGAGGTCGCCGTCCTGCCGCCCTTCACCGACCTGCGGTCCGTCCAGACGCTGGTCGACGGCGACAAGCTCAAGATCAAGTACGGTGCCCAGGACCTCTCGGCGCACGACTCCGGCGCGTACACCGGTGAGATCTCGGGCGCCATGCTCGCCAAGCTCAAGTGCACGTTCGTCGCGATCGGCCACTCCGAGCGGCGCCAGTACCACGGCGAGAGCGACGCCCTTGTCAACACCAAGGTGAAGGCCGCCTACAAGCACGGCCTGACCCCCATCCTGTGCGTCGGCGAGGAGCTGGACGTGCGCGAGGCGGGCGACCACGTCGCCCACACGCTCGCGCAGGTCGAGGGCGGCCTCAAGGACCTGCCCGCCGAGCAGGCCGAGACGATCGTCATCGCCTACGAGCCGGTCTGGGCCATCGGCACCGGCAAGGTGTGCGGCGCCGACGACGCGCAGGAGGTCTGCGCGGCGATCCGCGGCAAGCTCGCCGAGCTGTACACGCAGGAGGTGGCCGACAAGGTCCGCATCCAGTACGGCGGTTCGGTGAAGTCGGGCAACGTCGCGGAGATCATGGGCAAGCCGGACATCGACGGAGCCCTGATCGGCGGCGCCTCCCTGGACGCCGACGAGTTCGTCAAGATCGTCCGCTTCCACGAGCAGTGATTCGCGAGTGGCGCGACCAGTGAGTATGCGCTAGCGGCGATACGTCGTACCCTTGCGGGGCCGAAGCCTGTCCGTGATGGGCTTCGGCCCCGTCGTCCGAACAGTTCCGAGGAAGTTGGTCCAGCCGTGGTTATGGGGTTCTCGATCGCCCTGATCGTCTTCAGCCTGCTGCTGATGCTCCTGGTGCTCATGCACAAGGGAAAGGGCGGCGGTCTCTCCGACATGTTCGGAGGCGGCATGCAGTCCTCCGTCGGTGGCTCGTCGGTCGCCGAGCGGAACCTGGACCGGATCACGATCGTGCTCGGTCTGCTCTGGTTCGCGTGCATCGTCGTGCTCGGCATCCTGATGAAGATCAACAACTGATCTTCGCCGTCGAGTCACCCGTTCGACCCGTCACAACTGCACAGCGCTCACGTAAAGCCCCATGTCCGGTACGCGCCCAACAGCGCCACCTATCATGGGGCTTGCGTCTAGGGGGAGGGCGGGTAACGCCAATCACTGGACGTGCGTTGGGCCTTACGTAGACTGAGGCGCTCCGCGGCGAAGCGAGACGCCGACGCGCTTCGCGGCACCATGACGCAGGGAGTTACGACCGTGGCAAGTGGCAACGCGATCCGAGGAAGTCGGGTCGGGGCGGGGCCGATGGGCGAGGCCGAGCGCGGCGAGTCCGCGCCGCGCCTGCGCATCTCCTTCTGGTGCTCGAACGGGCACGAGACGCAGCCGAGCTTCGCCTCCGACGCGCAGGTGCCGGAGACGTGGGACTGTCCGCGCTGCGGCTTCCCCGCCGGGCAGGACCGGGACAACCCGCCGGACCCGCCGCGCACGGAACCGTACAAGACGCACCTCGCGTACGTACGGGAGCGGCGCAGCGACGCGGACGGCGAGGCGATCCTCGCCGAGGCGCTCGCGAAACTGCGGGGCGAGATCTAGACGTTCGAGAAGGCCGGGCGCCCAGGAGGCCCCGGCCGACGCTGTTGTGCCGCCGCCGTCACGGGGCGGGCCGGCGCCGCGCCCGCGCGGCATGCTCCGCGGAGATGTGCGCCGTGAGCGCGATCGACGCGGTCGCCCGGTCGTAGGTCAGCTGCGCCACGCGCGCGTAGAGGCAGTCGAGGATCAGCAGCGCCGAGTGCCGGGCGCCGAAACTGCCGCGCCGGAAGCCGGTCTCCGCCGCCGTCCAGGTCAGATGGACCGCGGCCGCCTGGGCGACCGGCGAGCGCGGGTCCCCGGTGACCGCGACGGTGCGCGCGCCGCGCTCGGCGGCGAGCCGCAGCGGACCGAGGACCTCACGGGTGCGCCCCGAGTGGGAGAGCGCCACCGCCGTGTCCGCGGGGGTCAGCAGGGCCGCCGAGGTCTCCGCGGCGTGCACCTCCGTCCAGCCGCGGGCCGCCATCCCGATGCCGAAGAGGCGGGCCTCCGTCTCGCGCGCCAGGATGCCCGAACCGCCCACACCGTAGACGTCGACGCGGCGCGCCCGGGCGAGTGCCTGCGCGGCCGCCTCCAGGGCGCCGCGGTCCAGCTGGTCGCGGGTGCTGCGCAGCGCCTGGAGGTCGGCGTGCGCGACCACGCTGATCAGCTGCTCCAGGTCGTCGTCGGGGCCGATGTCGGGACCGAGGGGGCGGGGGTGGCCGCCGTGGTCGTCCTCGTGGTCCTTCTCGCCCTGCTCCTTGGCGAGTTCGAGCAGCAGCCGCTGGTAGGTCTCCAGGCCGAGGGCCTGGCAGAACCGGGTGACGGTGGCCTGCGAGGTGCCGGTGCGGCGCCCCAGGTCGGCCGCCGAGGTGCCGGCGACCGCGCCGGGGTCGGCCAGCACATACGCGCCGACCTTGCGCAGCGAGCCACTGAGCGTGGGCAGTTCGGAGCGGATCCGGGCTGTGATCATGAGGGTCTCCCGGTCGGTGGTGCCCGGTTCGCGGGCGCCGGGGTGTTGTCCGGTGCTGAATCTATCAATCATCATGCGGTGTGCTTAACGAATCCTTCGACCAGTACGCCACTCCGCTCACCGTCGGGATCGATGCCGGAGGCACCCGGGTGCGGGCCCGCTGCGTGGCCGCGGACGGCCGGGTGGTGGGCGCCGGGCACGGCGGCCCCGGCAACGCGCTGAGCGTCGAAAGGGACGCTCTCGTACGCCACTTGGAACAGGCGCTCGCGGCGGCCGTGCCCACGGCGCTGCGCGGTGCGGTGACCGCCGTCGTCGGCGGGTTCGCGGGCGCGGGCGAGGGCGGCGGCCCCGCGCACGGGCGCGGCGTCGCCGGGGCGTGCCTGGCCGAGGCGCTGGACCGGCTCGGCATCGGGCGGGCGGCGCAGCGGGTGTACGGCGACGTGGAGGTGGCCTGCGCCTCGGGCCCCGGCGCCCCGGCCGACGGCCTCGTGCTGATCGCGGGCACCGGCGCGGCCGCGGCGCGCGTGGCCGGGCGGCGCACGGTGCGCGTGGTGGACGGGGACGGCTGGCTGCTCGGCGACACCGGCAGCGGCTTCTGGCTCGGGCAGCAGGCGCTGCGCGGCGCGCTGCGGGCCGTGGACGGCCGGGTGCCATGGGGGCCGCTGGTGACGCTGGTGCTCGACCGGGTGGTGCCGGGGCGCGCGGACCCGGCGCTCGACTGGGCGGGCCGGCACCACCTCAAGCAGGCGATAGCGCAGTGGGCCTACGCGCAACGCCCGGTCACTCTGGCCGAGTTGAGCCCGCTCGTCGTGGCCGCCGCGGCGCAGGGGGACAGCCGGGCCCGAGCCCTGCTCGATGAGGCCGCCGAACAACTCGCCGACAGTGTAAGGGCGTTGGGACCCGTGGCCGGGGAGTCGCTGGTCGTCACCGGCGGGCTGCTGGGGCCGGACGGACCGCTGGGGGAGCGGCTGCGCGCGGCCGTGGCACCGCTCGGGCTGCGCTGCTCCGCGGTGCCGGACGGCGTCGGCGGCGCGGTGGCACTGGCCCGGCTTCTGCCCACCGCGTCGCCGGGAGCGTCTTGACGGCACCTTCCGTTCGGGTTCATTGTTTCGCTTCGTAGGACTCGAACTGAATCAGTGAACCGAAGGTGGGCGGGGACATGACGGAACAGCGGCTCGGAGCGGACCTGTTGGCGGACCAGGTGCGCGCGCACGTGGAGCGCGCCGTCGCCACGAACAAGGACGGCGTCGCCGCGGCGGCCCGGCTCGTCGCGGAGTGCGTCGCCGCCGACGGCGTCGTGCACGCCTTCGGCACCGGCCACTCCCAGGCGACCGCCCTGGAGATCTCCGGGCGGGCCGGCGGCCTCATCCCGACCACCCGCGTCGCCCTGCACGACCTCGTCCTGCGGGGCGGCGAGGACCGCTCCGTGCTCGACGACCCGCTCCTGGAGCGCCGCCCCGGCCTCGCCGCCCGCCTCTACGAGCTGAGCACCCCGCGCCCGCAGGACCTGTTCGTGATCATCTCGAACTCGGGGGTCAACAACTCGATCGTGGACATGGCCCTGCTGGTCAAGGAGAAGGGGCATGCGCTGGTCGCCCTGACCTCCCTGGAGCACACCCGTTCGGTCCCCGCCCTGCACGCGAGCGGCAGCCGGCTCGCCGACCACGCCGACGCCGTCCTCGACAACTGCGCGCCCACCGGTGACGCGATCCTGCCGCTCCCCGACGGCGGCGGACTCTGCGGCGTCTCCACCATCACCTCGGCGCTGCTCGTCCAGATGGTCGTCGCCGACGCCGTGGCCCTGCTCCTCGCCCAGGGCCACGAGCCGCCCGTCTACGTCTCCGCCAACCTGCCCGGCGGCTTCGAGCGCAACGGCCGCCTGGAGGACCACTACGCGGGCCGCCTGCACCGCGGCGGGCACTGACCCCGTCCCCGGACCGCGCGCTCCGGACAGACCGCCCATACCGGCCACTGATCGATTAGGTTGGTCGAAGCAGCGGGGCACGGCACGTACGCACGTACGAGAGGCGGCTGAAGTCCGAGATGAACGCGTTCGAAGCAGGCGGTGAGGGCCGCGCACGGCTCACCCGGACGGCCGAGTGGCAGGCGCTGACCGAGCACCGGGAGCAACTGGGCGACGTCCGGCTGCGCGAGCTGTTCGCCGCCGACCCGGCGCGCGGCACGAACCTGGTCTTGAAGGTCGGCGATCTGCACCTCGACTACTCCAAGCACCTGGTCACCGAGGAGACCCTGCGGCTCCTGCGGGAACTGGCCGCCGCCACCGACGTCTTCGGCCTGCGCGACGCCATGTTCCGCGGCGAGAGGATCAACACGACCGAGGACCGCGCCGTGCTCCACACCGCGCTGCGCGCCCCGCGCGACGCGGTGATCGAGGTCGACGGCGGGACCGGCGAGAACATCGTGCCGCAGGTGCACGCCGTCCTGGACAAGATGGCCGTCTTCGCCGACAAGGTCCGCTCCGGCGAGTGGACCGGCCACACCGGCAGGCGCATCAAGAACGTCGTCAACATCGGCATCGGCGGCTCCGACCTCGGCCCCGCCATGGCCTACGAAGCCCTGCGCTCCTTCACCGACCGCGACCTCACGGTCCGCTTCGTCTCGAACGTCGACGGCGCCGACCTCCACGAGGCCGTACGGGACCTGGACGCGGCCGAGACGCTCTTCGTGATCGCCTCGAAGACCTTCACCACCATCGAGACGATCACCAACGCCACCTCCGCGCGCACCTGGCTCCTGGCCGGGCTGGGAGCGGGCCAGGACGCGGTGGCCCGGCACTTCGTGGCGCTGTCGACCAACGCCGGGAAGGTGGCGGAGTTTGGTATCGACACGGCCAACATGTTCGAGTTCTGGGACTGGGTGGGGGGCCGTTATTCGTATGACTCCGCCATCGGCCTCGCCCTGATGATCGCCATCGGGCCCGCCGCCTTCCGGGAGATGCTCGCCGGGTTCCACCTCGTCGACGAGCACTTCCGCACCGCGCCCGCCGAGCTGAACGTGCCGCTCCTCATGGGCCTGCTGGGCATCTGGTACGGCAACTTCCACGACGCCCAGTCGCATGCCGTGCTGCCCTACAGCCACTACTTGTCGAAGTTCACGGCCTACTTGCAGCAGCTCGACATGGAGTCGAACGGCAAGTCCGTGCAGCGTGACGGCGCCCAGACCGACTGGCAGACCGGCCCGGTCGTCTGGGGCACCCCCGGCACGAACGGCCAGCACGCCTACTACCAACTCATCCACCAGGGCACGAAACTGATCCCCGCGGACTTCATCGGGTTCGCCGAGCCGGTCGCGGAGCTGGGCGACCTGGCGGGCCAGCACGACCTGCTGATGGCCAACTTCTTCGCGCAGACCCAGGCCCTGGCGTTCGGCAGGACACCGGACGAGGTGCGCGCGGAGGGCGTGCCCGAGGAGCTGGTGCCGCACAAGACCTTCAAGGGCGACCACCCCACGACGACGATCCTCACGACCTCCCTCACGCCGTCCGTGCTCGGCCAGTTGGTCGCGCTCTACGAGCACAAGGTGTTCGTCCAGGGCGCCGTGTGGAACATCGACTCGTTCGACCAGTGGGGCGTCGAACTCGGCAAGGTCCTCGCCAAGCGCGTCGAACCCGCCCTGACCGAGGGCGCGGACGTACCCGGTCTCGACGAGTCGACCAAGGCGCTCGTCGCCACCTACCGTGCGCTGCGCGGCCGTTCGAACTGAGCGCCGGTCCCCGCCGCCTTTCGGGTTATTCGGATGCGGGGACGCCGCCCGGCGGGTGAGACTGCCCGTTGACCCAGCCGGGAGGCACCCCTGTGGACCAGCTCATGTCGGCCCTCGCCGACCCCGAACGACTCAGGCTGTACGCGCGCATAGTGCTCGGCGAACTGCCGCCCCGCGAGGCCGACTCCCCGGCGGCCCGCAAGCACCTGGGCAAGCTGGTCGCCGCCGGGCTCGTCGAGCGGCTCGACGACGGGTCGCTGCGTGCCGGGCCCGAGGTGTTCCGCCGGGCCCGCACCCCCGAGCCCGGCACGGGGGTCCCGCGCCACCTCACCGGCTTCTTCGCCCGCGGCCGGCTGACCGCGATCCCGGTCCGCCCCGCGGTCCGGCACGAACTGCTCGTCCACCTCACGGACACGCTCTTCGACACCGACCGGACCTACAGCGAGCGCGAGGTCAACGCGGCGCTGCACACGGTCCACGACGACACCGCGGCCCTGCGCCGGTACTGCGTCATCGACGGCCTGCTCGTCCGGGAGAAGGACGGCAGCGACTACCGGGTCCCGCAGCACGCGTAAGGCCCCGCTTCTTCATGAAGCGGGGCCTTACGCACAGCGGGCCTACGAGACGGCCGGCGGGTACAGCTCCGGCGGGAGCTGCGACGCCGCGGCCGCGTCCAGCAGCCACAGGGTGCGGGAGCGGCCGTAGGCGCCCGCGGCCGGGGCCTGGACCTCGCCCGCGCCGGACAGGGCGATCGCCGCGGCCTTCGCCTTGTCCTCACCCGCGGCGAGCAGCCACACCTCGCGCGCGGCCCGGATCGCCGGGAGCGTGAGCGTGATCCGGTTGGGCGGCGGCTTGGGAGCGCCCCGCACGGCGATCACCGTGCGCTCCGTCTCATGGACCGCCGGCAGCTCCGGGAAGAGCGACGCGACGTGCGTGTCCGGACCGACGCCCAGCATCAGGACGTCGAAGGCCGGCACCGGGCCGTGGTCCTCGGGCCCCGCGGCCGTGGCGAGTTCGGCCGCGTACACCTCGGCCGCCGCGTCCGGCTCGTACGCGCCGTCCGAGGCGGGCATGGGGTGCACACGGTCGGGGTCGAGCGGCACCGAGTCGAGCAGTGCCTCGCGCGCCTGCGTGTAGTTGCGCTCGGGATCGCCGTCCGGCAGGAACCGCTCGTCGCCCCACCACAGGTCGAGACGGCGCCAGTCGACCGCGTCCCGCGCGGGCGCCGCCGCGAGCGCGGCCAGCAGACCGTTCCCGTTGCGGCCGCCCGTCAGGACGACGGAGGCGTGGCCCCGCGCCGCCTGGGCGTCGACGATCTTGGTGATCAGCCGGGCCGCGGCGGCCTGCGCCATCAGCTCCTTGTCGCGGTGGACGACAAGCTGGGGTGCCGCGCTCATTTCGCCGCCGCCTTCTTGGCCGGGGCCTTCTTCGCCGCCGTCTTCTTCGCGGCGGTCTTCTTGGCAGCGGCCTTCTTCGCCGGAGCCTTCTTCGCCGGTGCCTTCTTGGCGGCCGGCTGGGACGCGGACGCCTGCTTCGCGGGAGCCGGCGCCTCGGCAGCCTCCGGGGCAGCCTCCGAGGAGGCCTCGGACAGCGGCCGGGTCTGATCGACCGGCTCACCGAGCCGGTCCACGCCGTAACGCAGCGCCGCCGCGTACGTGTCGTCCGGGTCCAGGCGCCGCAGCTCCTCCGCGATCAGCTCGGAGGTCTCACGGCGCTTGAGCGCGACCGCGCGGTCCGGCTGCCCTTCGATGGAGAGCGTGGCCAGAATGCCGTCGGCCCGGTCCAGGACGATCGGGCCGCAGGTGGACTCCATGCGGACACCGGTCAGGCCGGGGCCCGGCGAGAGCAGGCGCCGCACCGGTACGTCGAGCCGGTCCGCGAGCCACATCGCCAGCAGCTCGCAGCTCGGGTTGAACTCCTCGCCCTCGACCTCCACGGAGGTGACCTCGCAGGCCACCTGGTCCAGGGCGGCGGCCAGCATCGAGCGCCACGGGGTGATCCGGGTCCAGGACAGGTCCGTGTCACCGGGCGCGTACGACGCCGCGCGGGCCTCCAGCTCGTGCATCGGCTGCTCGGCCGCGTACGTGTCCGTGACGCGGCGCTGCCCCAGGGCGCCCAGCGGGTCCTGGGCGGGGTCGAGCGGCGCGTCCACGGGCCACCACACGACCGTGGGGGCGTCGGGGAGCAGCAGCGGCAGGACGACCGACTGGGCGTGGTTGACGACCTCGCCGTACAGGCGCAGCACGACCGTCTCGCCGGTACCGGCCTCGACGCCGACCCGCACCTCCGCGTCGAGCCGCGACTTCGTGCGGTCACGCGGGGAGCGGGAGACGCGCTTGATGACGACGAGGGTGCGCGAGGGGTGCTCGCGCGACGCCTCGTTGGCCGCCCGCAGCGCGTCGTAGGCGTTCTCCTCGTCGGTGACGATGACGAGGGTCAGGACCATGCCGACGGCGGGGGTGCCGATGGCGCGGCGGCCCTTCACGAGCGCCTTGTTGATCTTGCTGGAGGTGGTGTCCGTCAGGTCGATCTTCATGGCCGCCGCCAGCTCCGTCCGTCTCGTGCGAGCATCTCGTCCGCTTCCGCGGGCCCCCACGTGCCGGACGGGTACTGCGCCGGCTTGCCGTGCGTGTCCCAGTACTTCTCGATCGGGTCGAGGATGTTCCAGGACAGCTCGACCTCCTCCGTGCGCGGGAAGAGGTTGGAGTCGCCGAGCAGGACGTCGAGGATGAGTCGCTCGTACGCCTCCGGGCTGGACTCGGTGAAGGACTCGCCGTAGGCGAAGTCCATCGACACGTCCCTGATCTCCATCGACGTGCCGGGCACCTTCGAGCCGAAGCGGACCGTGATGCCCTCGTCGGGCTGGACGCGGATCACGATGGCGTTCTGGCCCAGCTCCTCCGTCGCCGTGTGGTCGAAGGGGGAGTGCGGGGCACGCTGGAAGACGACCGCGATCTCGGTGACGCGGCGGCCCAGGCGCTTGCCGGTGCGCAGGTAGAAGGGGACGCCCGCCCAGCGGCGGTTGTCGACCTCCAGCTTGACGGCTGCGTAGGTGTCGGTCTTCGACTTGGGGTCGATGCCCTCTTCCTGGAGGTAGCCGACGGCCTTCTCGCCGCCCTGCCACCCGGCCGCGTACTGCCCCCGCACCGTGTTCTTGCCGAGGTCCTTCGGCAGCCGGATGGCGCCGAGCACCTTGGCCTTCTCGGCGACGAGCGCGTCCGCGTCGAAGGAGGCGGGCTCCTCCATCGCGGTGAGCGCCATCAGCTGGAGCAGGTGGTTCTGGATGACGTCGCGGGCGGCGCCGATGCCGTCGTAGTAGCCGGCCCGGCCGCCGATACCGATGTCCTCGGCCATGGTGATCTGCACGTGGTCGACGTAGGACCGGTTCCAGATCGGCTCGAACATCTGGTTGGCGAAGCGCAGCGCCAGGATGTTCTGGACGGTCTCCTTGCCGAGGTAGTGGTCGATCCGGAACACCTGGTCCGGGTCGAAGACCTCGTGCACGATCGCGTTCAGGTCCTTGGCCGAGGCGAGGTCGTGGCCGAAGGGCTTCTCGATGACGGCGCGCCGCCAGGAGCCCTCGGGGGCGTCCGCGAGACCGTGCTCCTTGAGCTGCTGCACGACCAGGGGGAAGAACTTGGGCGGCACGGAGAGGTAGAACGCGAAGTTCCCGCCCGTGCCCTGGGACTTGTCGAGATCCTGGATCGTCGCCTTCAGGGTCTCGAAGGCCTCGTCGTCGTCGAAGTTGCCCTGGACGAAGCGCATGCCCTGGATGAGCTGCTGCCAGACCTCTTCGCGGAAGGGCGTACGGGAGTGCTGCTTGACCGCGTCGTGGACGACCTGGGCGAAGTCCTCGTCCTCCCAGTCACGGCGCGCGAAACCGATCAGCGAGAAGCCCGGGGGGAGCAGACCCCGGTTGGCGAGGTCGTACACGGCGGGCATCAGCTTTTTACGCGACAGATCGCCCGTGACACCGAAGATCACCAGACCCGACGGCCCCGCGATACGCGGGAGCCGTCGGTCCGCGGTGTCACGGAGCGGGTTGGCTCCGTGTGCGGTCAAGGTTTCAGCCCTCCGAGGGGGCGAGGCGCTTGAGCTCGGCCTCGGTCGACTTGAGCAGGTCGGTCCAGGACGCCTCGAACTTCTCGACGCCCTCGTTCTCGAGCAGCAGCACGACCTCGTCGTACGAGATGCCGAGCTTCTCCACCGCGGCGATCTCGGAGCGGGCCTGGTCGTACGTGCCCTTGATGGTGTTGCCGGTGATCTGCCCGTGGTCGCCCGTGGCCTCCAGGGTCGCCTCCGGCATGGTGTTCACCGTGTTCGGCGCCACCAGCTCGTCGACGTACAGGGTGTCCTTGTAGGCCGGGTCCTTGACGCCGGTCGAGGCCCACAGCGGACGCTGCTTGTTGGCCTGCGCCTTGTCGAGCGCGGCCCAGCGGTCGGAGGAGAAGACCTCCTCGTACGCCTCGTAGGCGAGCCGGGCGTTGGCGAGAGCGGCCTTGCCCTTGAGGGACTTGGCCTCGTCCGTGCCGATCCCGTCCAGGCGCTTGTCGATCTCCGTGTCCACGCGGGAGACGAAGAAGGACGCCACGGAGTGGATCTGCGACAGGTCCAGGCCGCGCTCCTTGGCCTTCTCCAGGCCGGCGAGGTAGGCGTCCATGACCTTGCGGTAGCGCTCCAGCGAGAAGATCAGCGTCACGTTGACGCTGATGCCGAGGCCGATGACCTCGGTGATCGCCGGGATGCCCGCCTCGGTGGCCGGGATCTTGATGAGTGCGTTCGGCCGGTCCACCAGCCAGGCCAGCTGCTTGGCCTCGGCGACGGTGGCGTGCGTGTCGTGCGCCAGGCGCGGGTCGACCTCGATCGACACGCGGCCGTCCTGGCCGCCCGTCGAGTCGAAGACGGGGCGCAGGATGTCGGCGGCGTCGCGGACGTCCGCCGTCGTGATCATGCGGATGGCTTCCTCGACGGTCACCCGGCGGGCGGCGAGGTCGGAGAGCTGCTGGTCGTAACCGTCGCCCTGCGAGATGGCCTTCTGGAAGATCGACGGATTGGTCGTGACGCCCACGACGTGCTGCTGGTCGATCAGCTCGGCGAGGTTGCCGGAGGTGATCCGCTTGCGCGACAGGTCGTCCAGCCAGATCGCGACGCCCTCCTCGGAGAGGCGCTTCAGTGCGTCTGTCATGGAAATTGCATCTCCTACGTGTCGTGTACGAGCGTCAGCGCTGGGCCGCGGCGAGGGATTCCCGTGCCGTGGCCGCCACGTTCTCGGCGGTGAAACCGAACTCCTTGAAGAGCACCTTGCCGTCGGCCGAGGCACCGTAGTGCTCCAGCGAGACGATGCGGCCGGCGTCGCCGACGTACTTGTGCCACGTCAGACCGATCCCGGCCTCGACGGCGACACGGGCCCTGACCGCGGACGGCAGGACGCTCTCCCGGTACCCCTGGTCCTGCTCCTCGAACCACTCCACGCAAGGCATCGACACGACACGCGTGGCGACGCCCTCCGCCTCCAGGGTCTCGCGCGCCTCGACGGCGAGCTGCACCTCGGAACCGGTGGCGATCAGGATCAGCTCCGGCGTCTCCTTCGACGCCTCGACGAGCACGTAGCCACCCTTGACGGCGGACTCGTTCGCGTCGTACGTCGGCACGCCCTGACGGGTCAGGACGAGGCCGTGCGGAGCGCTCTTGCCGTAGTCCTTCTTGCCGCGCCTGAGGACCTCGCGCCAGGCGATGGCCGTCTCGTTCGCGTCGGCCGGGCGGACCACGTTGAGACCCGGGATGGCACGCAGCGACGCGATGTGCTCGACCGGCTGGTGCGTCGGACCGTCCTCACCGAGACCGATGGAGTCGTGCGTCCACACGTACGTCACCGGCAGGTGCATCAGGGCCGACAGGCGCACGGCGTTGCGCATGTAGTCGGAGAACGTCAGGAACGTGCCGCCGTAGATCCGGGTGTGACCGTGCAGCGCGATCCCGTTCATCTCCGCGGCCATGGAGTGCTCGCGGATACCGAAGTGGATCGTGCGCCCGTACGGGTCCGCCTCGGGCAGCGTGTTGCCCTCGGGGAGGAAGGACGACGTCTTGTCGATCGTCGTGTTGTTCGACCCCGCGAGGTCGGCCGAGCCGCCCCACAGCTCCGGGATGACCGGGCCGAGCGCCTGGAGCACCTTGCCGGACGCGGCGCGGGTGGCGACGGCCTTGCCGGTCTCGAACGCCGGGAGCTTCTCCTCCCAGCCCTCGGGCAGCTCGCCCGCGTTGATCCGGTCGAACTCGGCGGCGCGCTCCGGGTTGGCCGAACGCCACTCCTGGAACGACTTCTCCCACGCGGCCTTGGCCTCGGCGCCGCGGTCGCGGGCCTTGCGGGTGTGCGCGATGACCTCGTCGGAGACGTCGAAGCTCTTCTCCGGGTCGAAGCCCAGCACGCGCTTGGTGGCCGCCACCTCGTCGTCGCCGAGCGCCGAGCCGTGCGCGGCCTCGGTGTTCTGCGCGTTCGGGGCGGGCCAGGCGATGATCGAGCGCATCGCGATGAAGGACGGCTTGTCCGTGACCTTCTTCGCCGCCTCGATGGCGTTGTAGATCGCCTCGTGGTCGAGGTCGCCGTCCGGCTTCGCGGCGACGCGCTGGACGTGCCAGCCGTAGGCCTCGTAGCGCTTGCAGGTGTCCTCGGAGACCGCGGTCTCGGTGTCGCCCTCGATCGAGATGTGGTTGTCGTCCCAGAGCAGGACCAGGTTGCCGAGCTTCTGGTGGCCCGCGAGCGAGGACGCCTCGGAGGAGATGCCCTCCTGGAGGCAGCCGTCACCGGCGATGGCGTAGACGAAGTGGTCGAACGGGGAGGTGCCGGGGGCCGCCTCCGGGTCGAACAGGCCGCGCTCGTAGCGGGCGGCCATCGCCATGCCCACGGCGTTGGCGACACCCTGGCCCAGCGGGCCCGTGGTCGTCTCGACGCCGGTCGTGTGGCCGTACTCCGGGTGGCCGGGGGTCTTGGAACCCCAGGTCCGGAACGCCTTCAGGTCGTCCAGCTCCAGGCCGAACCCGGCCAGGTAGAGCTGGATGTAGAGGGTCAGGGACGAGTGGCCCGCGGACAGGACGAAGCGGTCGCGGCCGACCCAGTCGGCGTCCGCCGGGTCGTGTCGCATCACCTTCTGGAAGAGGGTGTACGCGGCGGGGGCCAGGCTCATCGCCGTACCGGGATGGCCGTTGCCGACCTTCTGTACGGCGTCGGCGGCCAGGACGCGCGCGGTGTCTACGGCCCGCTGGTCCACATCGGTCCACTCGAGGTCAGTGGTGGTCGGCTTGGTGCTCACCCTGAGTCAGGGCTCCTTTCCACATGGCTAGTACCGGTGACGTCGGTCTCACCGGCCGTTGTCGAGCCTACCCCTGCTGGAACAACCATTCTTTCGGGTCGTTCCAGACTGCCGGGAGTCTTCGGAATCCGCCTCCTGACAGGGAATGACGCGGGTCATCACGTGAATACGGGGCTGCTCAAACGGGGGCTCAAAAGGGGGGTGCGGGGCTCATCCGGAGTACCCGCTCAACACGACCCCACCCCCGCGAAGAGCGAGGTATAGGCAACGTCTACAGTGGCGTGGTACGCGCGAGTCTTTACCGGGACCTCACACATCAAGTGAACTGCCTGGGGCTCGCTGGAGTCTTTGTCAGGGGTGTGCGTGACGGCCGTCGAATCCCGTCCAGCGGGAGCGCTGACGAGCAGCAGCAACCAGGGTCAGCGGCCGTTCGGGGCCCGTGTCAAGGCGTTCGTGGCGCTGACCAAGCCGCGGATCATCGAACTGCTGCTCATCACCACGGTTCCGGTGATGTTCCTCGCCGAGCAGGGCGTGCCCGACCTGAAGCTGGTGCTGATCACCTGCCTCGGCGGCTACCTGTCGGCGGGCGGCGCCAACGCGCTGAACATGTGGTACGACCGCGACATCGACGCCCTCATGGACCGGACGTCGCAGCGGCCACTGGTCACCGGCATGGTCAGCCCGGCCGAGTGCCTGGTCTTCGGCATCGCGCTCGCGGTGATCTCGACCCTGCTCTTCGGCTTCGCGGTCAACTGGCTGTCGGCCTGGCTCTCGCTCGGCGCCCTCCTGTTCTACGTGATCGTCTACACGATGATCCTCAAGCGCCGCACGTCGCAGAACATCGTCTGGGGCGGCATCGCGGGCTGCCTGCCGGTCCTCATCGGCTGGTCGTCGGTGACCGACTCGATGTCGTGGGCGCCGGTCGTCCTCTTCCTCGTGATGTTCTTCTGGACGCCGCCGCACTACTGGCCGCTGTCCATGAAGGTGAAGGACGACTACGCGCGCGTGGGCGTGCCGATGCTTCCGGTCATCGCCTCGAACAAGGTGGTGGCGAAGCAGATCGTCATCTACAGCTGGGTGATGGTCCTGGTGTCGCTGCTGCTGACGCCGCTCGGCTACACCGGCTGGTTCTACACGGTGGTCGCCCTGGTCGCCGGCGGCTTCTGGCTGTGGGAGGCGCACGGACTGCAAAACCGCGCCAAGGCCGAGGTCACGGGCGGCAAGCTCAAGGAGATGCGGCTGTTCCACTGGTCCATCACCTACGTGTCGCTGCTCTTCGTCGCCGTCGCGGTGGACCCCTTCCTGCGCTGACCGGCAAGAACTGCTCCCGATGGGTGGGGC